>JAQBZS010000131.1 GCA_027622115.1 Planctomycetota bacterium
GCGAATTCCTCGCCAATATGAGCCACGAAATTCGCACGCCCATGAACGGCATCATCGGCATGACGAATTTGACGCTCGAAACATCTTTGTCGCCCGATCAGCGCGAGTATCTGAAGATCGTCGAACAATCCGCCGACATGCTGCTGACGATCATCAACGAAATCCTCGATTTCTCGAAGATCGAAGCCGGGCACCTGGAACTCGAATCGGTCAACTTCAGTTTGCGCGATTGTCTGGGTGACACGATGAACGCCCTCGCCGGACAAGCCCACAAGAAAGGACTCGAATTGGTCTGGAGTGTCGGCCGCGACGTACCGGACACGCTGGTCGGTTCGCCACAGCGGCTGGTTCAGATTCTGGTGAACGTGGTCGGGAACGCGATCAAATTCACTTTGCGGGGTGAAGTGGTGCTGTCCGTCGAAACGGAGGGCCAATTCGGGAGTGAAGTCGACCTGCATTTCCGCGTGAGGGACACGGGGGTCGGCATTCCGCCCGACAAGCGGCGAGCAATCTTCGATGCGTTTTCGCAGGTCGACAACGGTCTGATGGATACCGGCAGCGGGACAGGGCTGGGCCTGACGATTTCCGCTCGCTTGGTGGAATTGATGCACGGCAATGTGTGGGTCGAAAGTGAAGTGGGCCAAGGCAGCACGTTTCACTTCACCACCATTTTCCGTGTCCGCCGGGATTCCACGAGTACCGTGTTCGTGCCACCGGAATCAATCGTGGGTCGGTCGGTCCTGATCGTGGACGACAACCGCAGTTGCGCGAACGTGATTTGCGAATTGCTCGCGAGTTGGAAGATGGAGCCGGAAGCGGTCCATTCCGCCACGGAAACTCTGGCCGTCCTTGAGCGAATTCAAAGTCAGCGGCGCGAACTGCCGCTGCTGTTGGTCGACGCCACGATGCCGGACGGCGACGGGTTCGGCTTGGTCAAACAAATCCGTAAACGAAACATGCCGGTGGAAGTCATCATGATGCACACCACCGGCGACCGCTTCGGCGGTCCGCAGCATGGCCGTGAATTGAACATCAAACGCAACCTGATCAAGCCGCTGGTGCCGTCCGTTTTGTTGGCCACGATCCAAGCGACATTCGAAAAGCACGATGTTCCCGAGGAACCGCAACCGACGGTTCGCCGGGCGCGAGCGAAAGCCAACGGAAGACTCCGGGTGCTGATTGTCGATGACCACGCGGTGAACCGACTGCTGATCACGCGGCTGCTGGAGCAGCGAGGCCACAGCGCGGTGACCGTGGAAAACGGCTTGGCCGCCGTACAGATTTCGGGAGAACAGGACTTCGACATACTCTTGATGGATGTGCGGATGCCGGAAATGGACGGCTTCGCCGCAACGGCGGCGATTCGCGAACGTGAAGCCCGCAACAACGCCCCGCATCGCACGCCGATCGTCGCGTTGACCGCCCACGCCATCAAAGGCGACCGCGAACGCTGTCTGGCTGCTGGGATGGACGCGTATGTCGCAAAGCCGATCAATGTTGATGAGCTGTTTGCGGCGATCGAAGAACTGACTCGCACTCAGAAGTCGCAAACCGATCCGGATTCCGACGGTCGACCGCTGGATCTGGATCAGGCCCTGCACACGGTCGGCGGCTCGTGGGAGGTGCTCGTGGAGTTGGCGGAACTCTACGTCGCCGACTATCCGATCACGATCGGGCTGCTGGCGGCCGCCGTTCGCGAACGAGATGCCGATCGCATCGCGGCACGCGCGCATCGCTTAAAGAGCGGCATCGCCAGTTTCTACCCACGATCGGGAGTGAAATCGCTGGCCGAGTTGGAAACCGCCGCCAGGAATCATGAGCTTGCCGAAATCGACGAACTCTTCGCTTGGGTCGTTCGCGAATTCGACGAAGTGATCCCGGTCCTGGAGAGACTCGCAGCGGGCCAGTGACCGGTCGAACAACCTTCATCGAGATGATTCGTGGTCGTCCTGAATTCGTGGGGGAACCTGAAACCTTCTCAACCTCGATACGCTCCGGCGTACAGTTGTGGTTGTGGCCATCGGTCGGGCCAAGGATTTCAAGCGGTTGCTGCCCATAATCGCTCGAATTGTTATGACTGGGTTATCATCGGGGCCATCACCGTCACGGTCGTGGGCAAGAAGAGCAGCCCGCCTTTTGACGATTAGTCGGTTGAACACGCGCGGCTCCGGGATTTCAACTTCACGGAAATCAATACTTTTTCGAGTCAGCGAAGGAAAACGTCATGGTGAAAACCGCTTCAACTATGTTGCCGTTGGGTACGCACGCTCCGGATTTCTCGCTGCCGAATGTTGACGGCAAAACGCTGTCGCTGGCCGATTTGGACGGCAAACGGGCGTTGGTGGTGATCTTCATGTGCAACCACTGCCCGTTCGTGATTCACATTCGCGACGAACTGGTGAAGTTCGCCAAGGAGTACCAAGCGAAGGGCGCCGCCATCGTGGCGATCAGTTCCAACGACGTGGTCGAATATCCGCAGGATTCGATCGAAAAGATGGCCGAGGATGCGCGGGAATTCGGCTACACGTTTCCGTATTTGCTTGATGAATCCCAGGCAACGGCCCAAGCCTATAAGGCTGCGTGCACGCCGGATTTCTACGTCTTCGATGCGGATCAGACGTTGGTGTACCGTGGCCAATTCGACGACAGTCGGCCACAGAGCGGCATTCCCGTCACCGGCAAGGATTTGCGAATCGCCGTCGACCGAGCACTCGCGGGCGACGAACCGCTGTTCGAACAGAGCCCCAGCCTGGGCTGCAACATCAAATGGAAGGCCGGAAACGAACCGGTCTATTTCACCGGTCAGCCCGCCGCGACTTCGTAAGAGATTCCCGCAACGATGAGTCAGCAATTGATATCCAGCCACTCGCCCCGACCGGTGTGGACAGTGTCGTTGACGAGTACCAAGGCAAGCATTTCGAGGAACGGGCGACTGGCATTTCGCGGATGGGTGAGCGGCAGCGTAGGATTCTGATCAACTGCGGGCACGGCAGACGCATTGATGAAATCATCCACAGATCTAAGCCGACTCTCAATTCTGAGCGGGATTCTGCTGCGCGTCGTTGGCGGCAGCATTGTCGGCGGGCTGTTTGCTGTCGGATGTGTCGCCTTCGCATCGCTTGTGGGTGGTGGAATTGAACCCGCGATGACTTCGGCGATCATGGTTGGGTTGGCTCTGTTCGGTCCGGCCTCAATGCTGATGGGCCGCGAGAGTCCGACGCTTGGGAATTGCTCCCGAACGCTGGCCTTGCCCTTGATCGCAACAATCGTGGTGGTCGCCGCGCGCGGCTACGAGGCAAGTCTTATTGCGCATGTCCCGTATTACGATGATCTCCTCAGATTCCTGAGCGAGCCGTTTGGCACTTTGGACACGCCGTCGCTCGCTCTCATTGCGGTTGTCATCGCCGGGCTCGTTGCGACGTTCTTGCTGCAACGCAATCCGATCATGTCCGGCGCGGTTGTCGGTCTGGCGATCGGAGCCGAGTTGAGCACCTATAGCGGATTCCCGGCAGACCGATGGTACTTTGCGATCATTGTTGGTCCTGCAATGGGCCTCATTGTTTACCGAACTCTTGTCGTGGCCGTGAGCTTTCGAGCCGACCTGGACCCGCATTCGCATCGTTCGCCGATGTCGACCGGAGACAAGTCGGAAAAGTTCTTAGTGGAATGGCCAATACTGGCGATCGCGATGGCGGCTGTTTCGGCGATCTTGATTGCACTTTCACATTATGGAGCCGGCTGGATTTCGTACGCCGAACCACATGTGACTCAAGACTATGGCACCGAGATCGCGTTTGGTCGTTATTTGGTTAGTTCAATCGCGGACTTCAGCGAAATGTTTGCCCTGCCCGGTGGCGTGTTTGGACTTGTAGGTGTCTTGGCGACCTTCACGGTCCTTAGTTGCACGTTTGTCGAAACGGTGCCCTGGGGTGTTGGAGTGGGATTGGTAATCGCTCTGATTGACTGGCTGATCGGCGGGGTTGTTTTGACAACCCTCTTGGCGTCTCCCGAACGCGGAGCTGTGGTTGGTGCAGCGATCGGAGTGCTGACCTTCGCCGAGTACGCTGAGGATCGTCGCCGGGCGGTACGACAGGCGGTCATGCTCGCGATCATCGCTGGCTGCGGCGTGCTACTCATTCGCATCGAAACCGACTGGCCCACAATCATCACGATCGGACCTGCGGTCGGTGGCGGCCTGGCATTGCTGTTCGCGCGTGTGAATTCTGAGAAGTGGATTCAGTCGCCCGTCTTTCTAGGTGGTTTCGGAAAGAACGCGTGGCTGGCGGTTTCCATGTTAATCATCGGATGCGGAGTCGCACTCTCGCTGCGGGCTGTCAAAGCCGTAAGTACAATCGGCGTGGCGGTTGCGCGGATGCAGGACGAGAGCGATCAAGCCAACCTGTTGGTCCTCAGCCGTCGATTGCCGGAACATCCGCTGCCGTCCATTTGTCTTTTGTCCGGTTACATCTACGAACGAGACCGACGGTCCGAAGACCCCGTTCCGTCAATACGCGCTGCCGCGTACGCCACAAGTTTGATTCATCGAAATCCGGAGCACACCACGGGGTATTTCTTGCGTGCGAACGCGCTCATCGACGGAGACCGTTTTGGCTTGGCGGCGTCTGATTCGACACATGTCTTGGAAAAAGACAGCAAGCACTTCGCGGCTCGTAAAATCCGCGCGAACAGTCTGCGGCAAATTGATCACTTTGATGCCGCGATGTACGACTTTGATTGGCTCTTGAACCTGGATCAAGAGGACTTTGAAGCCCGGCGCGGTCGGGGTGAGAGCCTTAGCGGACTCGAACGATACGACGAAGCTTTGCAAGAACTCGAGAAGGCCATTCATCTCAAACCGGACGACGCACAAGTGTATGTTTCGCGAGGTGAGGTCTACGGGAAACAGAAGAAGCACGAACAGGCAATCCACGACTTGACACGCGCGATCGAACTGAATTCCGACTACAGCGGAGCCTACAACTTGCGCGGTTGGCAGCGAATTCGGACGAACGAATACCGCGCGGCAGTGTTGGATTTCACCGAAGCCATCCGGCTCAAACCAACATATGCGAATGCATACCGCGGACGCGCAAGTGCCCACGAGAAACTCGAAGACACGGATCGCGCCGCGGCTGATCGGAAGCGAGCCGACCAACTCGAAGGCAAGACAGAAAGCGATGAAAAACCGAAGAAATAGTGCCAACGAGTTGATCGATCGAAGATACATGATCTGGCGACATGTGGTTCTGTTTTGTTGGCTCTCCGTATTACTTGGCTGTGGCGGAAAAGTGGATGCAGAGAAGTTGCGTATGCAGCGTGCACAACGATTGTTGGACACCTACGTCGACACCTGGCGAAATCAAGACGCGGTTGCTCACATCCAACTGTTCGATCGCGAAACGCTCCAATTCATGGAACAGCAGCTCGGCAAAGAAATCGAGCAGTGCCAAAAAGACGCCGAGAAGTCCGACCGTTTACGAGAACAGCTTTCGCTCAAACACGATCCGGCCAAAATGAAGCCGGTCGAGTTGCTTGTGGCTCGCATACAAAAACGGCTGGCAGAGGAGGGAGTCGACTGGACCAACACTCGCCTCATCAGTGCTCGCGAGGCAAATGGATTGCTTTACATCACGTGCGAATTGCCGCGGGAGACGAGTGATGGCAGCTACGGACATAGTTACTTTCAGTTTATCTGGCGAAGAGAAAAGGAATTGTGGAAGCTGGCTGAATTGGAGTCTCAGAAACACGAGATCGGCGAAGTTCAACGCATGGTGGGCCTCGACGGCACAGTGACCAGCGTGCGTTTTCACCCGAATGGAATGCTCGTAGCGTCCAGTACTTCGCACAGAGACCGAGACGGCCAAGCCAATATCATCGGACTCGAAAAACGCACCAGACGAGACACGATTAAGTTGTGGGACACGTCAACCGGCGAACTCAAGCACACGCTACCTGCGGATCCATCGGGTGTGCTCGATGTGGCCTTCTATCACAAGGGTCAGCACTTGGCGGCAGCCAATCACGGCGGCACGGTTTCAGTCTGGGACTGGGAAAAGGAAGAACTACTGGTCGAACTGGAAGGTCACACCAAGCGAGTCAACGCAGTGGCTTTCATGCCAACCATTAACGTTTTGATCTCCGCGAGCGAAGACCAACGTCTCATCATGTGGGACTATGGAGTCAAATCGAAACTGCATGACATTCACGCGCACCGCCATGGTGTGTATTGCTTAGCCGTTCACCCGAGCGGTCGGCAAATCGCAACAGGGGGAGCCGACGATACTGTCAAACTGTGGAATGACGAGTTGGAACGTCAATGGACTTTCAGCGAACTCGACACCGACGTGCAGATGGTGGCATTCAGCCCGGATGGCAAACATCTGGCGGCCTGTGGTTATGAACGAGTCGTCGTGTGGGATCTCGAACGTCGCTCAGTCGAACACATCTTACACACCAACACTTCAAGTCATTTCGCGGTGGTGTTTGGCGATAATAACACGCTGTTCGTTGGCGATAGCGGAGCGAGATTGACGAGGTGGAATCTGAAGGCGGGCGAGCGAACGCTCGACGTTGAGACCAATTCTCGCGTGTATTCACTCGCGTTTCATGCTGGTCGAAACTTGATCGCTTCGGGTCGCGGAAATGGGACGATTCGATTATCGGCGATTGCTGATTGAATATATGGTGTCTTCGCATGAAACAGCCGACTCAGCCTCATGCGGCCGTGCGACCACGGCGGTTGCGCGCTACGCCAGCAACGATCAGTAGCACACAACTGCCTGCGGTCCAGTACATCCAAGCCTCCACAACAAAAGGTGGTGCTTGATTTCGGGGCACGATTTCCCAGCGGTCCCAGTCGTGGGCGATATCGAGATTCGACCACTGCTTACGTTTAATCGTGGCGAGCGCCTGGCGTGCCACGTCTCGGATGTGTGAACCTGCGTAGTTGTTGTGTATCGCAACAAGATCACCGACCTGCAGGAAGTGATTGATAATCAGTGATGCCGTTCGCAGTTCCGTCGTTGTCGAAGCAGCATCGGCGAGAGCCTGGATGCGAGGAAAGTCGTAGCTGGCGATGGCAGACCAAGCCGTGCCGTCGTTCGGCCAACTCTTGAGCACGTCCTCGATGCGATTTCGTCGACTGCGAGTTTTGTGATACCGCATGCTGTGCGTCGCCGTGCCTGGGCCGCGAGGACCGCCTTCCAAGAACTTCTTCATTTGGAGATTGGCATACGGTTTGTTGGGCCACAGCGCCAGATCGATCACTCCAGTCGTGAACTGGACACCAACCAAGAGTTGTTTGAAGTCGCTCAGTTGTTTCTTGGCGATAGCAGCAGATTCGGGGGGCGCGTCTGTCTCCACGTAATAACCGAATTTGTCGGCGAGCTGTTTCTTCTGTCTCCAAGTTTCATACGCCAACGCGAGATCCACGACTGCACCGATGAATGGCGTTGATTCCTCGGCAACTTTGTCTGCGAGATCTCGACGCGCTCGAGCAAACGCCGCATCCATCTCGTCAAAGTCCACCGTTCCATTCAACATCGCAGATCGGACGGTTTGCACGGACGGCATGTCGCGCATGGCGTCGGCGACGGAATCGTCGGTGAGGTAGAGACTTGCGGACAACCAAAGGTGCGAGATCTCTTCCACTTCCTCGGAATCCAGGTGCGGGAATCGGGTGATTCTCAGACATTTCATGATTTCAGAACGGACTCGCTTCGAATGTGAGTACGCGGGATCCGGCGTCCGAAACTGAAATTGCTGACGCTGTTTGAAGAGTCGGTGATAGAAAGCCGCGACCACGGGTAGCGTCAATCGATCGTCCGGTAATTTTTCGGGCAGATTTTCGTGGGCTTTTACCAGCGGTTTGATCGTCGGATTGCCGAAGTCGTATGAATCGCGGAACGCCGTTAAGAGATCAGCAAAGATCTCACCTTCATAACCGGCTAAGACATCTTGTAGAAACTGCGTGTTCTCATCGCTGGCTTGCAGGAACAGCTGATTCCACATGTTCATCCCGACGACCGCGAAGGCATTTTCTCGTCCGCCACAGACATAGCCGAGTTCGTCCAGCAATTCA
The DNA here is from genome assembly GCA_027622115.1 of Planctomycetota bacterium. Classification (GTDB taxonomy): domain Bacteria; phylum Planctomycetota; class Planctomycetia; order Planctomycetales; family Planctomycetaceae; genus JAQBZS01. Next base: position 8,081 of record JAQBZS010000131.1, read on the forward strand.
TCGCGGTTGTTTCGTAGACCGAGCGCCCGTTGATACAGCCCCTTCGCAGCATCATCCGTGACCCAATCCGGCATGCAGGCGATGATCTTAATGAGATACACACTCGGCCAATCCGGATGGAGTTGGATTAAGTCGTCGCAAATGGCGACGGCATGCTTGCCGATCGCTTCGGCATCTGCATCGCCGCGTCGTTCCAAAACGGAGGCTTGCTTACCCAGACACATTGCCCTGCCGAATAAGCATCGTTCTCGGACCAGAAGTTGATTGAGAACCGGCTGACTCACCTCGTCCGCAAAGTCGAGAGCGGACAAGCACTCCTCGAATTTCAGAGCTGAAAAACCAAAGCGTTTCTGTTGCATGGCTTGATCAGCAGCCATGAGGGCATCCGAGACGGGTATCGAAATTTTCAGAGACGTTTTTGCAGACACTTCGGCTTTCTCACGCCCCATGCGGAACAGACGCTGCAAACGATGCCGCATGTGTTCGCCCTCGCGACTGAGCGGATCGATTTCCAGCAGCCGATTCGAGAGTTGCTCGGCCTTCGCGAAGTTCAGCGTGCCAAGCTGCACGATCGACGCGAAGTGCAAGACAAGGGGGTCGTCACTGAATGCCTTTTCCGCCGCTTGCACGTCGGCAAGTGCCTCGGCTTCCTTGCCAGCGTAGAGCAAAAGCACGCCGCGAAAAGCTTGAAACTGTGGTAATGCCTCGACAATTGGATCGATATCCGCGCGAGCCGCCTCGAATTCACCGAGCGAAAACAGGGCTTGGGCTCGCATCATCTTGGCTGTCGCTTGGTCCGGTTCGATTTCCAGCAACAAGTCCAGTCGCCTGACTGCCGCACGCAGATTCCCGTGTGCGAAATCTCGTCGCGCCGTGTTCATCAGCATCTCCGAACTGAACTCGGCAAGCTGTGCGGGATCGATTTCGAGTTGGCTTGGAAGATTGAGTTGGGGTGCCTTTCGTTGCAGTCGGTCCGAGTCCTCGTTGGCGAGATCAATCAAAGGCGTCAACCGGTCTGTCAGCATCACGGCCTTCGTGGAAATTCGTTGTCGAGTCACTGCACCGCCCGAGAGCGGCCCGCGTGTGATGCCGGGATAAGTCGGCGGAATCTCGACCTCGCGCACCGGTCGGTTTGCGATCTGTTCGAGTACGGCATGCTTGACTCCGCGAGCCCTCCAGATGGCGGCCAGCTTGGCGACGTCAAACACAGTTTGCAGATCGCGAAACCGAGAGAATTCTGCGGACAGGTCTTCGTAGTGCCGCGTCATCTGCGTCGCCATTTCCTGTGCAAACGGATTGACTTCGCCCATTCCCAGCAGCATATCATCGACACGCTTCATAGATTCTGACAGGACTTGCACGTTGCTTTGAAAAAGCGTGGCCGTCGCATCACCGCGTTTCGTTTCCATCAAATCACCAGCCGGTGCCGTTACGGGAGCCAACCAGAAACGTGACGAAAACTGCTGGTCCGCATCGTCGCGAGGCAAGATGTCCAGCAACGTGCGAAAACCAGAAATCTTGGGCTTCAGCGTTCCAATTTGCACCTTCTTCATGAGGTAATCCGCTTCGACCATGATCTTGACGAATTCCGTGCGACGGAGTTTGGGGGCGAGACTCACGAATCTCACTTTTTGCGGACCGGCCGGATTCGCTGGGTCTGGATCGAGTGATATCGCGGGCCATGTTCCGTCTCGATAGATCGCCCGCAGCGCGACCGTCAGCAACTCCACGCGAATGGGCGATCGAGAAACGTCCGACGTTCCAACAATGAATAGCTCGCCACTGTCGTTGCGAACATAGCCGGAGATTCGAGTCAGCATGCCCAGCGTCTCCGACGCACCCTCGACCAGTTGACTCAATGACACGAGATGCAATTGCGGCTGTTCTTGACGCACCCGCAACACGATTCCACTCCGCCCCGTGTTGCGAAGAAATCGATCCAATTGATCGATGATGCCTTGCACTTCTGCTTCGGTAGCACCGCCTTGAAACATGGCGGGATCAAACTTGAGCATCACGCCACCCACCTTGGGATCGACGGTCACCACGACTTCGTTGGGACGCCCCGGAGTGATGCCCACCAGCGGCAAGACTGTCGCAGGCGCGGCTTGGAGTGCTTTCGTCACGCCCGATTTGCGAACGACGGCCGCCAACTCACGGTGCTTCGGCCCCGGTGCTCGCGGCAAAGTCGAATATGAAATCTCGGCCTCAACTCCGCCTTCAATTCCCGCGATCTTGCCTTGATCCAACACATGCCGACTGCCGATCGAGTGGCCCTTGCCGTAAACAACATCGACGTATGGCGTCCGCTTGAGAGACCCGGAACTGCTATCGAAAATCTCCATCTTGCGAATCGTGACGCCACCGGTCGGTGAATCAAATTTGAGCGCATACCCTGCCTTCATCGATTCGAAATTGGCGGCCGAACGAAACATCTGCGGCATCAGGTCTTGAAGCGCACTCGAAACCGCTTGCACCGGATCACCACCTTCACCGCCAGCCGGTTTCGGCAACGGCTGACCTCGCAACCAGTCCACCATTCGATCCGTGAGTTTTTGCGTGGTTGGCATGAGTGGAACGACATTCATGTCCGCCCCGATAGCCGACAACATGTCTTGCTTCGACTTGAATTTGTATTCGGTCACGATCTGATACGCCGCACCGCCGGAGCCAATCAACTTTCGCCAATGTGGCGGAATCTTTCGGGCAACGATTCCCGACTTGGGTGACTTCAATGTGTAGGTCACGCCAAGCGTACGATCATTGAGATTCGGACTGACGGAGACCTCGAACATGTCATGAAAGCTAACCGCCGCTGAACCCGAGTTCGCCGGATCGAGCAACGATGTTTCCGCAGCGAGCTTCAAACCCAACGCGCGAAACACAGGCGGAAACTTCTTGCCGGTCAACTGGACCCCGGCATTGGCCTTCACATCCATTTGCAGCTCGCCGCTGTCCAGGGCGTCGGCCAGTTCGTCGTTCGGCTGCTCGGAAACACCCTGCCCGATCGCCGTCAATCGGCTGGGATCGAGGCTCCACAATCCCTCGCGCTGGACGGTCCGAGTGATCTCGGCAAACTGCTGCTGGACGGACTCGGACTGAGCAACCGCAGCACGCCCGTTTGCCAGGAGCGAGGCCGACAAGACCGACAAACAAAGGGTTCGTGAGAATGCTCGCATGACTCGTCTCCGTCCTAATTCGCACTGAGTCGGCTTGCTTCGTCAGACGTAATCCAACTGTTTGAAGCACCGACAATTCGCGTATGCGTTTGGTCGAACGGCCCGCGTTCCCATGAGACTACCCGTTATATTCAACGTCCGCATATTAGACTCTTCCGTCAGCGAAATCCTGCGCAAGATGGTCAGGATATTTGACGGATCAGTCGGATCG
>JAQBZS010000132.1 GCA_027622115.1 Planctomycetota bacterium
CCGCTCAAGCACTGGCAGAGCCAGTGGCACACATTATCACCAACGATTGCCAGTGCCACCCCGCCGAGCGTGGCTACAGACGGGAAGTTGTTTCTGCACGCGTCCTAAATAGGAGCATATTTTGCCCAATCTGGGCAAATTGTGATCGCTACGCAGAACAAGTTTCACCCATGCAACTCGGTATGCATCAGCGACTCGGTACCGCAACTACGCAGCCGGATCGAGATCTATTTGGAGCACCTCGCCGCCGGCCGCGCGATCGTCGACATGCCACTGTCCCTGCCTGACGCCGGAGCGGTACATCAATGTTCCTCAATGTTCCTCTGATAAACGACGTCAGGATTTGCAAAATCGGGTCCTTGGTTTGCCACGCCGCTCACGCAATGACTTCGTGTACCGGTTGGCCGTGTTGCGCAATCGGCACCGCCTGGCCGGTCGCATCGCGAATCGTCATGTGTGGATCGAGCCCCACCAGGCGGTAAACGGTCGCCACGTGGTCGGATGACGAGACCGGAAAGTCCACCGGCCAACCGGCCTGTTTGTCGCTGGATCCGTGAACGACCCCGCCCCGGGTCCCGCTTCAACCCGATCTGATATCCTCAATTGTTGACTGAAACTACCCATACAACCCTCAACATCGCCTCTGGAGGCTGCACGACCGCATGTTGGCCGAGACCTTCTACAAAAGCTCTAGTTCTCATCCATACGCAGGATATACGCCGTGCCGTTGCTGTTGGCGGTGACGATGTGGCGGCCGTCGGGGCTGAGGTCGAAGTCGATCAGACGGAGGTTAAAGCCCTTGAGTGGGATCGCGTGCAGTTTTTCGCCCGTGGTGCGGTCCCACGTTTCGATGACGTTGGTATTGGAAACGATCAGCCGTCGCTTGTCGGGATGGAAAATGCCGTCGTTTGATCGAAATGGCCGAAGCTTTCGGCGGGGCCGCCCGGTCTCGACGTCCCACAAGCGGCTGGCCGTTCCAAATACGCCCAGCGTGCGACAGTCGGGACTGAAGGCCAATCGAGGTGGGACGCCGCCGTCGATGCCGGTTTCGATCGTGCGCTGCACCGCGCCGCTGGCGATCTCACGTAACGAAATGACGCCCTGCCGACTGATCGTAGCCAGCGTCTTGCCGTCCGGGCTTACAGTTGGTGAGAACGACAGGGTCCCGAGCGACCTTGCGAACGATTTCAGCAGCCCGCTCCGGCTCCAACCCGGTCCGCTCGATCAGTCCCGTCAACGACTCGCCGTCAACAAGCGGCATGGTGATGAAACACTTGCCGTCGATTTCTCCGGCATCGTAAATCGGGCAGATGTTGACATGCCGCACGGCCGCCGCGGCCCGAGCCTCGCGCAGGAATCGTTCGCGCAGCACGGGTTCCTTCGCCAAATCCAGCCGGGGCAATTTCAGAGCGACCTCGCGGCCGAGCGTGGAGTCCAGCGCCCGGTACACCGTGCCCATGCCGCCTTGACCGAGCCGCTCGATCAGGATGTAGCGTCCGAACCGCACCGTTCCGCCCGCGAGATCACCAAGCTCCTCGACTGAGTCATTGGTCTGCACGATCTTCGTTTCGGCGATGCCGGTGATGGTCGACTCGTCATCGGGCGATGGCACGACGCCGATCATCGTGGGTGCGCCCCATTCTTCGGCCGCCTGCTCGCGTTGCTTGGCGGCTTGGCGATGCTCGGCAGCCCGACGTTCCTTCTTGACGCGTCTCTTGATGCCAAGCAGATCGACGTGCCCCGCGACTTGCGGAAACCGTGACGACAGCGATTCGGGGTCCGGGGGTTGACCCAAACTGCAACACGTCTCGCACTCGGCACTCAACAGTTCCAGCAGCACCGCGTCGTCACGCGCGAGTTCCGGCCAATCCACGATGTACTGTTCGAGTCGCTTGTGGTCGTTGATCGAGAAACGGCGCTCCTGGTCGACTTTGATCAACTCAACCAGCAGCCTCAGCCGAAGGCCACCGTCGTTGCCGTCAAGAAATGTGGCAAGATCGGGCCGCGCCGCCTAGTCCCAAGCCGACTCGAAAGCCGTCACGGCATCCGAAAGTCTGACCCAGGGCGACGGCAGTGTTTTGCCGATTGCCTTTTGATGACGGCAACCGGGCCAACGTTGCTTTTCCCTTCACCCGAAGAGCGAGCCAAATTCGAAGAGACTCGATTCGGATCAGCGATCAAGATCCTTCTGGGTCAGACTCAGGATCGATGGGACATTAAACCAGCTTCCGGTCCATTCGCAAGAGCGTCGGGAAGCTTCGACTTCCTCCGGTATTTGCTGCGCATCAAGGACATTAAGCCATTCGACATCGTCACAATCTGCACCGGTTACCAGCAATTCGCCGCAGACAGTCGTTCCAACTCCGAACTGGCCATGCTCGAATTAGAGATGAGACTCAAGGCGTGGACACACCCGAAGACAGAAAACGGGCAGCCCTTCCCGCATCCGCATCTTCTTGCAGTCGAAACGATCGATTGGCACGGAATCCGGATTTGGCTGGAAGCGGACTTGGAGCAATCCACAATCACACCGCTAAGAAAGCATGCGGATTTCCGCGATGATGACGTCTAAGAACTAAGAAAGTGACACGGACCGATGCCGATCGCAAACTGGAAAACGCAGTCCTTCAATGTCATCCAAAGTCTGCTGTTCAACAATCCGCATCGCGTCATCGAGTACAGCGTTCAAGACGAAAACGGTGAGTGGAAGAATCGAGCGGATTCGCCAGCACTGGTGACTCGTCTGTACGAGTACGAAGCGACCGACGAACGCACATGTTTACAGACGATTCAGTTCGTGCATCACATGCTGATTCCGCTGGGCGGAAGGCATGTCAACGAACTTCATATTCACCCGGACGCCGAAGAAATCGTGGTGATCACGCGAGGTTCGGGGATGGCTCTGGTCGGCGAGGAATCGAACGATGTCGAAACCGGCGACGTGATCTACGTGCCGCCGCGGACGCCACATGAATTCCGCAATACGGGCGAAGAGTTACTCGGCGTCCTCTTCATTTGCGTATCAACCGGCGAGGGCCTATCGAAGTTGGCTGCGGCGCGGGATGGTGTTGTTGAATGAGTTCGGCAACGGTGGCTCGTTTAATCGTCAGCCGCAGGCGTACGCGCGTCGACATCTACAGCACGCGTACGCCTGCGACCGATAAATCGTGTTCTTTCCGCTCGCCTGATCACGGCGCGGGTTGCTTGGCGCTCGTCTGAACCACGGCTCGATCGAAGAGCGTGATCTGCACGGTTTGTCCCTTTTGAAGGGACGCCCCGGCGGTCGGCTGTTGCTCGTAAACACAATACACGAGCTTCGTTGTCGGAGCAGGCTTGCCTCGAAACACTTTGACCGTGTAGCCGGCGTCTTCAAAACGCTGCTTGACGATCTTCCAATGATAGTCCTTGAGCGAAGGCATTGTCGGTGCCTTCGTGGCGGTCGGCGTTCGCGGTGTTGTTCGCGGTTGAGTTGGTGTTGCAGGCGACGTTCGGGGAGGCGTCCCCGGTGTCCGAGCCGCAACATCACCCACGTCCGCCGTCACGATCTTGTAGCTGCCGAGGTCCGGTTTGAACGGCGTCGCAGTACCGAAAATTCGCTCGATCGTGCTGGCGGTCCTGTTCACTTCGATGTCGGCGAATTGATAGACGGTCGTGCGATTTCCGGTGGGATCCGTCAACTGAACGGCTCGCGGCAAAAACGTCTGCTTCATCAAGATGACCTTGGCGATTCGCCAGTTCACCGCGTCGTTTCGCTGTCGAGGCAAAACGCCCAACCACACTTCGTCGACCGATTCCTTGATCAACGAGAAGCGATAGCGTTTTTCCGCTTTGTCCGCCGGCATGCCGAAGAGGAACGGCAATGGACCATCCATCATGTTGACTCCGCGGTTTTCGGCGGGAATCGACAGCAAAGAGGCGACGCGTCGTGGTTCGTCAATCTTGATGATTTTCGAACCATCACAGATCCAGCGTTCCGGCAAATCGGACTGGACGGTGAATTGCGGTCGTCCCTTGGTCCCTTCGGGAATGCTAATGGCGGAAACGTCGATACGGCCCTTGTCCGGCGCTTCATAATAGAAGAGTCCGCGTGAGCGCTTTTCGACCTTGTAAATCTCGTCGTAGATGACTCGCGTGTGTTTGCCTTGCAGGCGTTCGATGGTGCTTGTCTTTTGTGCCCACGTGATCAAAATTTGATGCAGGCGAGGCGAGAGTGGAGTTGCCGCCGGTTGCTCGGTCGCCGGTGGTTTGGCCGATCCCTGAGACAAAGCATCCGGAGCGAACATCAACAGAGCCGTGGCCGAAATCGCGACCAGACAGAGTTTGCGAATCATCGGATTCGGGATCCTTCCCGGAAAGCAGGTAGACGAAATCAAGGTGGGAGGTGGGCGATTGTGCTGACGAGCGGTGCGACGCATTCGTGAAATGAGGTGGCCCGGACGAGAATTCGTGGGACCGGAAGGGGCGAAAAGCGTAGCACTTCAATAATCGTCCGAATAGATCGGTTTGCTTCATCAAAACCCGGCTCGAATGGCGATTGTGGCCGGATTGGCTCAAGAAAAGCGGCAAGCCTTGCGGTTCGCGAATCACAAAATGCCAAACAAATGCGCACAAAAAAACACCCAGTGAGATACCGGGTGTGGTCAAGTCGTTTGCGAATCGGTGAGCAATCGCCGGACAGTGTCAACGGCTCTAGCCTTGGATGCGAGCTAACTTGGCTCGGCGCTCGGCGCGACGGCGTGCGCGGCGGCTGCAATCACTGGGCTTTTCGTAGTACTCGCGGCGACGCATCTCTTTCTTGATTCCAGCGTGTTCGACCAGCTTGCGGAACCGTTTGACGGCATCGTTAATCGACTCGTTATCTCGCAGACGCAGTTTGACCACAAAACTCTCCTTGTGTGTTAAGCACGAATGAACCCCTTTTGAAAAGATGAAGGGACGGTTTTCGTGGCAAATTGCCACACACTCCGACGCAATGGGCGAAACCCATGGTGGATACAACTCGTGTTTGAACCCAGGATCACGGAGAATTCGACCGAAGCGTGGCAAGTCTAGCAAACATCGAAATCGAAGCAAATCGTCACCAGCACTACTGTTCGGTCTCAAATGCGACCGTGCTTCTCAGCATTTCGAGTGCTCCCTACAATCCGGCCCGCGCGAATCCGGCGGCATTCGCGCTGGCTTCGATTTGCGCGGCCCAAATCTCGCGAATTCCAACGAATTCAAGAATCAACGAATCTGCGGCGACCATTCGTCGTTCTTGAATTCGTTGGAGTTAGAAAATACGAGCAGGGAGCACTCATGTTCGTTTAACCGCACGCCGCAGGCACGCGCGTTTGGGCGTTTCAAACCGGGTCACATTGCCAAACGCGCGTGCCTTCTGCGGCGTGCGATTAAACGAGTCATCATTCGGCGCGTAGAGGATATTTCGGGGCAATCCCGCAATCGCAGGACGAACTCATCTGCCGCACGCCTTAACCTTGCAGGGAACACCTGATGGAGATCGTGCTCGCCAATCCGCGAGGGTTTTGTGCCGGCGTCAACATGGCCATCGAATGCCTCGAAGAATCGATTCGCATCTTCGGCTCCGACATCTACGTCTATCACGAAATCGTCCACAATCGATACGTGGTGGACCGTTTTACCCGAGAAGGCGTGAAATTCGTCGATGCCGTGGACGATGTGCCGGAAGGTGCCGTATTGCTTTATAGCGCTCACGGCGTCTCGCCGGAAATTCGCTCGCAAGCGGCCGCTCGCAAACTACGGACAATCGACGCCACCTGCCCGTTGGTGACGAAAGTGCATCTGGAAGCCGCACGCTACGCGGAAGATGGATTCCACATCATTCTCATTGGTCATGAAGGTCACGACGAAGTGATCGGCACCATGGGAGAAGCCCCCGAAAGCATCACGCTGGTGGAATCCCCCGCAGAGGTCGACGCACTGCCGTTCACGTCGGATGACAAGTTGGCGTATTTGACACAGACGACTCTCAGCGTTGAGGAAGCGGTTCTGGTGATTCGTCAGTTGCGAAAGCGTTTTCCTCAGGTGGTTTGTCCGCCGAAAGAAGACATCTGCTACGCCACGACCAATCGCCAAGAAGCCGTCTCGACCCTCACGGAAAATGCCGACGTGCTCATCGTGTTGGGCAGTCAAAACAGCTCGAACAGCCGAAGATTGATGGAACTCGGGCAAACCACCGCGGCGCGTGCCTATTTGATCGATGGTGTGGCGGAGATGCAGCGAGACTGGTTCAAGCCATCCGATCGCGTGGTGATCACCGCCGGCGCGAGCGCCCCGGAAATCGTGGTGCAGGAATGCGTGGATTACTTGGTCGACGAATTCTCCGCCACGCTGCGTGAAGAAACGATCCGCGAGGAAAGTGTGCATTTCCAGTTGCCAAAGGAATTGCGAGTGCTTCAGCAGCACAGCGCTTCCTGACGGCGTTTCCTGACCGCGTTTCCTGACACCGCGTCCGGTCGCACGAATTCTGAGACGTGCGTGCCTTGGGTCGATCCGCGATGCGGCGAGCAAGCCGGAGTCAGGCTCAACACGGTCGTTTCGTTAGCGGTCGATGACTAGAATCCCCGCCCATTCCGCGCGAACTGCCCACCGTCTTTGACGGAAATCACACCTGGAGAACACCGCTAATGCACCCGCTTGTCATCATGAGTATCGGCATGGCACTGGTCATCGGAATGATCATGTGGCTGAGGATCAACGCGTTCATCTCGCTGATCACGGCGGCAATTGTTGTCAGCCTCATGGTGCCGAACGAGTCCGGGTCGATCGCCGCGGATGCGATTTCGCGCGTGGCCACCGCGTTCGGAAACGGCTGCGGCAGCATCGGCATCGTGATCGCGCTGGCCGCGGTGATCGGCACCTGCATGATGGACAGCGGAGCCGCCGACCGCATCGTGCGATCGTTCATGAACGTGCTGGGCGAGAAACGCTCGCCGTGGGCTTTGATGGGCAGCGGTTATGTGCTGGCAGTGCCTGTGTTTTTCGACACGGTGTTCTATCTGCTGGTGCCGTTGGCTCGATCGTTCTACCGTCGCACGGGCAAGAATTACCTGAAATGCATCTTGGCGATTACGGCTGGCGGAGCGATCACGCATACGCTCGTTCCGCCCACGCCGGGCCCACTCACGATGGCGGCCACGCTCGGCATCGACATGGGAGTGATGATTCTCGTCGGGGCGATGGTGGCACTGCCCGCCGCGATCGCCGGCATCATGTTTGCCGGATTTCTGGATGGAAAGCTCAGCATTCCGCTGCGAGAAATCGCCGGGCATACCGAGCCGGAACCACTGGCGGACGACAAGCTGCCGGGACTTTTCATCTCGCTGCTACCGGTCGTGTTGCCGGTAGCGATGATCGCGATCAACACCGCCACGAACACGGTCGCCCAATCGGAACTCCGCACCGTGATGGAGCAACGGGCCAAATTGGCCGGAGTCACGTTGGATACACAGTCCAAGCAAACGATGGACGCCGCCAAAGCCAAGGGCGAGAAGATGACTCGCAGCGACGCCCTCAAAGAGATCGGAAAACAGACCGTTGCGGAATCCGGTTCGCCGGGAGCGTTTTCCGACGCCCAGCAATACACGGAAGTCATCGGCAATCCGAACTTGGCATTGCTGATCTCGGTGGCAATCGCGTTGTTCGTCTTCGTCCAGCAACGAGGCCCGTCCAAAGAAGAGGTCTCGAAGATCGTCGAGGCTTCACTGATGAGCGGCGGCGTGATCATCCTCATCACGGCTGGCGGCATGGCGTTCGGCGCGATGCTGAAAGTGGCCAAAGTCGGAGACGCCATCAGCGACATGTTCGTCGGACAAGACGAAGCCGGCATGGCGATGTTGTTTCTCGGCTTCGGCATCGCCGCGTTATTGAAGGTCGCACAAGGCTCCAGTACTGCGGCGATGATCATCACATCCAGCATGATGGCCGACATGGTTGTGGGGGCCGAGTTGCCGTTCAACAAGGTCTACGTGGCCACGGCAATCGGTGCCGGGTCGCTAATCGGGTCGTGGATGAACGACAGCGGTTTCTGGGTCTTCTCGAAGATGGGCGGATTGACGGAAGCCGAAGGTTTGAAGACGTGGACGCCGCTGCTGATGGTGCTCGGTGCGGTGAGCATGACGGTCACGGTGATTCTTGCGAACATCCTGCCGATGGCTGGTTAGGATGTGCGAGGACTCGAAGGTAAGAAACGAGTCCTACTAGAAGCCATTCTCGCCGCGCCAAAAGGTGACTGAATGGATCAACATGGAATACGCGGCTTATCCACGGGCACGCGGCGTGATTTCTTAATGAACTCCGGCGGCGGCATCGGCAGCCTGGCGCTGGCGTCGTTAATGAACTCTCAAGGGTTGCTGAGCCCAGCGAGCACGTTGGCCGGCGATCGATCGACTGCGCAGGCCGAGAATCCGCTCGCACCGAAATTCGGCCACGTCGAACCACGAGCCAAACGTGTCATCTATTTATTCATGCACGGCGGCCCCAGCCATGTCGACCTGTTGGACCCGAAACCGGACTTGATCCGCTTCGCCGGCCAGCCGCTGCCCGAGAGCTTTGGTCAAGTAATGACTCGCCGGAAAGTGGCCGCGAATCCGCTGCTGCCACCAGTACGACCGTTTCGCAAGCGTGGACAATCGGGCCTGGAGATCAGCGATTTTCTGCCCGAACTGGCGAAGCTTGCCGACGACCTGTGTGTGTTGCGCAGCTGCCACGGTGACAGCGTCAATCATCCGCAGTCGGTCTATCAAATGAATACCGGCAGCATTCTCATGGGCAAGCCGAGCTTGGGAAGTTGGCTCAGCTACGGGTTGGGCAGCGAAAACCAAAACATGCCGGCCTTCGTGGTGATGCCCGATCCAGGCAGCGGGGTCAAAGGTGGTCCGCCGGCGTGGGGCAGCGGTTTTCTGCCCGCGACCTACCAAGGCACCACCATGCGACCGGGCAAGAATCCGATTCTGCATCTCAAGCCGCAGTCGGGGATATCGGAACGGCAACAACAATCCGCGTTGGAGTTCATCCGCAAACTGAATGCCCAGCATTTGGAAGAGCGTGATTTCGACGGCGAATTGTCCGCCCGCGTCAACGCTTACGAATTGGCGTTTCGCATGCAAACTGCGGCCCCCGAAGTTGTGAATCTGAACGAAGAAACCGCCGAGACTCAGCGGTTGTACGGCATCGGCGAGAAGGACACCGACGAATTCGGCACGCGTTGCTTGCTGGCGCGGCGGATGATTGAGCGGGATGTGCGATTCGTCCAACTCTATTCCGGCGACACCGGCGGCTGGGACGCGCACCGCGATGTCGCACAAAACCACGGGCTGTACTGCCGTCGGACCGACAAACCCGTGGCCGGATTGCTGACCGATCTGAAACGCCGGGGACTGCTGACGGATACCTTGGTGATCTGGGGCGGCGAGTTCGGTCGCATGCCGATGAGCGAACAAGGCACCGGTCGCGATCACAATCCGTGGGGCTACAGCGTGTGGTTCGCTGGAGCGGGAGTGAAGGGCGGGTTTGCTTACGGAGCAACCGACGCAATCGGACTGCGGGCCGAGCAAAACAAGGTCCACATCCACGACTTGCACGCGACGATCTTGCACATTCTGGGACTCGACCACGAATTGCTGACCTATTACCACAACGGTCGCGACGAACGATTGACCGACGTTGCCGGCCGTGTTGTCCACGAGATCTTGGCATGAAACATCCGGTCTCTGCACTGCTGGCGATTCCTTTATTGTTTTCTGGTGCGCATTTCGTAGCCAAGCTCGCCAGAGCGTGGATTCTCACGACGCCGGTCCACACTCTGGCGACCTTTCGATGCGGCCGAACGAAGCGCGGCGGCGCTCCAATCCTGGTCCTACTGCTGGCCGCGAGCCTTCCGTCGTCCGTCCGTGGATTCGAATCCAACGCAAACGCCGAAGCCGGTGAGTCAACGAACTCGGTCGAAAAGCCAATCCTCGCTGAAGACCGTCAGCACTGGGCGTTCCAGCCACTCGACCGCCCACCGCTTCCGGCTGTCGTCGATCGGACTTGGCCACGCAACGCGATCGACCAATTCATCTTGGCAAAAATCGAGGCGGCGGGAATGTCGCCGTTACCGTCGGCGGATCGTTTCACGTTGATCCGACGCTTGACGTTCGACCTGACGGGCTTGCCTCCCACGCCGCGAGCCATCGCCGAATTCATCAGCGACCAATCACCGGACGCCTACGACCGGTTGGTCGAGCGACTGTTGGCGTCTCCCGAATACGGCGTTCGCTGGGGCCAGCATTGGCTCGACCTGGCGCGCTTCGCCGAGACCGATGGGTTCGAACACGATCACGTCAGGCCGGACGCGTGGCGGTACCGCGACTGGGTCATCGACGCGTTGAATCTCGACTTGCCGCTCGACGAATTCCTCCGCATGCAACTGGCCGGGGACGAATTGCAACCGGACGAACTGTCCGCCGCGATCCCAACGGGCTTCCTGCTGTGCGGCCCCGATATGCCGGACATCAATCGACAGGATGAACGCCGTCACACGTTTTTGAACGAAATGACCGCCACCGTCAGTTCGGTGATGTTGGGATTACAAATGGGTTGCGCCCAATGCCACGACCACAAGTATGACCCCATCAGCCAACTCGACTTCTACCGCTTGCGGGCATTCTTCGAACACGACGACTTGTTCAAGAAGCATCCCGTTCCCACGACAGAACAACGAGCCGTCCAGCGGCAATTCCAGGCCAAACGGCAAACTCCACCACCGATGCCAATGGGTCGTGTCATGCGAGAACCCGACGCCGTCGTCAAACCCAGCCACTTGCGAATCCGCGGCGACTTCCAACGGATCGGCCCGCGAGTTTTTCCAGAGTTTCCGCGGATCGTGAACGCTACCGACTCAAAGGTGCCGCAACCGAAACCGAACGCCGTCAGCAGCGGGCGACGGACCGCGTTGGCGGCATGGCTGACACAGCCTGACCATCGACTGACGACGCGAGTCCTGGTGAATCGCATCTGGCAGTTTCATTTCGGTCAAGGGCTGTGCCGTTCACCCAGCGATTTCGGTTTGATGGGCGAAGCACCCACGCATCCCCAACTGCTCGATTGGCTGGCGACCGAGCTGCCGCGCCAAGGCTGGAGCCTGAAGCGCATGCACCGGCTGTTGCTGACGTCCGCCACGTACCGCCAAGCCAGTCGTCCCACCAGCCGCGATTGGACGCCCCAACAAACCGCCGCCGCGCGCGAGTCGTGGCAACTCGCCAAACGCCAAGATCCCGACAATGAATTGCTGGCCCGAATGCCGCGCCACCGATTGGAGGGCGAGGCAATTCGCGATGCGATATTGGCTGCGGCCGACGACTTGAATCAGCGGAGAGGCGGACCGGGCATTCGTCCACCGCTGCCGAAAGAACTGTTGGTCACGCTGCTCAAGAACCAATGGCCGGTCACTGCCGACGTTCAAGAT
>JAQBZS010000133.1 GCA_027622115.1 Planctomycetota bacterium
TGGAGTGCCCGTCCTACAACAAACCTCGGCATTCACACCCAGAAACGGAAGAACCGAACAAGTTTCGGTTTTGTTGCACGGAACTTGTTCCTTACGCGCTTACCAGCCCGGTGGATCGGGAACGGAAAAGTTCCGTTCTACGGAAGTTCTCGGACTTTGATATTTCGGAAGTCGATCGGCGATCCTTCCGACTCAAGGCACAAGTAACCGCTGCTGGGTTTGCATCCGGTGCCGCCCGCGACTTCTTCGCCATTCACCCAGAGACGGACTTCACCATTGATGCAGCGGACGTAGTAGTGGTTCCACTGACCGACACCTTTGCTGAGATTCTTACGCGGGAAACTACGTCGACCGTTCGGAGACACCGGCGCGAACGGCGTCATCTTGGACTTGCCCACGGCGAACACGTCTCCGTTGGTCGAAAACCAATCGGGTTTCTTGCCGGTCTTCTTGATGAAGTCCTCGGCGTAACCGTGATCGAGCACTTGCACCTCGATGCCGTTGCCCGGCAGTCTCCCCGGCGGCAGGTCCTTGAGCGATTCTTCCAGGACCCACACGAAGAAGCCGGAATTCCCCGATCGCTTGTTGTGCCGCCATTCGGCCACGAATTCGAGATTCGTGTACTGCTTCTTGGATCGCAGAACGCCGACCGGCTGCCCCGAGCATTGGATCAGGCCGTCCTTGAACGTCCACGTGCTGTCTTCGCCGTTGACGTCCTGAAAGTCGTCTTCACCGAGCAACACCCAACCCGGCCCGACGCCGTCCACAAAGGCCTTGGGCGTTTTTGCGGACTCCGTCTTCGAGTCATCGCCGAGCACGAAACTCGAACCGCAAATCGCCAACACACAGACGCAAGAAATCGAGCGGAAAAGATTCATCGTGTGGATTTCCAATGATACGGAATTGAGACGGAATCGGGATTATTCAACACCACCGGCAAGCTGCGGAAACACGGAGGCCACGTCCAATTCGTCGCCCGTTTCCTGCTGCAAGCCTCGGAACGTCGTAAAGAGTTGCCTGGCTTTGGCCAAGTGTTTCGCATCGCCGAGCAGGTCGGTCATTTCCAACGGATCATGCTTCAGGTCGAACATGAGTGCCTTTTTCAGTTGCGGGTACATGATCAACTTGTAGCCGTCCTGCGTGACCATGCGCTGCAATGATAGGTACGCCCCGTAGATCGAATCGTAGTTCTTCGACCGCTCGCCTCGAATGATCGGCAGCAGACTTTTGAATTGCACGTGCTTCGGTTTCTTGACCTCCGCCAATTCGAGCGTCGTGGCCATGATGTCTTGTAGATAAACGGGCGTGTCAATCTTCTTGTCTTGCGGAACATCCGGACCCACAACCATCAACGGCACGCGGACACTGTGGTCGTACATATTTTGCTTGCCCATCAGCCCATGATGTCCCACGGCCAGTCCATGATCAGCACTAAAGAAGATATATGTATTGTCCGCTTTGCCGGACTGTTCGAGTGCGTCGAGCATCCGGCCCACCTGCACGTCGAGGTGTGTGATGATGGCGTAATACTCTTGTCGATTGACTTTGACCGCGTGCTCGGTGCGAGGAAACGGGGCCAGCCGTTCGTCTCGGAGGCCCTTGCCGCAACCGATGCCGTCTTTGTACGGATAATCGGCCACGTAACTGGCGGGAATCTTGATTTTGTCGAGCGGGTACTTGTCGACAAATTCCTTGGGCGACTGCCGTGGATCGTGTGGAGCGTTGAATGCCAAGTACATAAAGAACGGCTTCGGTCGCTTGGCGGCTTGGGCCACGTATTCAACAGCGTCGTCGCCGAGAACTTCACTCCAATGTTTGCCGCCTTTCCAAAAGCCGCCGAATTGTGGATCCCACGGTTTCCACTTGTCCAACTGTCCGGCGGGCGGTCGGTTGTAACCTGCGGGTGTTTGATTCGGCATCCCCGGGCGAACATGCGATGCGAAATTGAAGGCCTTCTCGGCGTTCGCTCGGATGTGCCACTTGCCACTGAAGTAGGTGTCGTAACCGGCCGCCTTCATGTACTCGGGCCAAAATCGACCGGCGGCACGTTCGGCTTCCGACGTTTGATACACCTTGTTGGCATTCCAGACGAAGCGGCCCGTGACAAGCATCGTGCGACTGGCAACACACACGGCTCCGCTCCACGAGCCCTGATTGTAAGCGTGTGTAAACGTCACGCCTCGCTTCACGAGCCGATCGAGATTCGGCGTTTCGCTTTCTTGATTGCCGAGCGAGTGGATGGAATTGAATGTCTGGTCGTCCGCAAAAATGAATAACACGTTTGGCTTGTCGGCGCGAGACTGACCGACACCCAACACCAACAACAGCAACACAAGGTAAGCACGAAACATTGTGGTCCTCATCATGGATGACTTTATGAATTAACGTCTGCCGCAAGTCACGTTGGATTGACGCTCCATCGCGCAACTGACGTCGCACTTGCTGTAGATCACCGGATCGCGACCGCCGATTTCGATGCCCTCCGGGAACGGCTCGCCAGCATCGACCTTGGTTTCCAACGTCGCGTTTTGGGCCTCGGACTGCAACACACGGCGGCGTACTTTGTGGATGACCGCCGGAGTGCGTTCGATTCGCGGACGGATTTCAATGTCGCCTTCCGGCCCTACGTCACTGCGTTTTGAACAGGAGACAACACAGGAAACGGAGAAACGAAACTTACATCCCAACTTCGATCAGCAGCGCACCATCGCTGATCTTGATGGACTTGAGGACGGACTTGGCAAGTTTGGATGAAATGTCTTTCTCGTCCAGTTGATACACGGCGTTCTCCGCCAAGTACTTCTTCATGACGGTTTCAATCGTGCGGTTCACAGGCTGTTCAAGTTCCGGCGGCAGGTTGTCGAAGCTGAGTTTGGTGACGGTCGCGTTGTCGATGTAAATCTTTCCGTCGGTTGGTTCATAGCGAATCGCACCATGCACAATCGCGATGCCATCAATGCTGGACGGCGGCGCGTTGTCTTTCTTCTCGGGCGGTTGCTGATTCAAGCCGGGATGGCCTGGAAATGGCGGACCGCCCGGCCCGATCGGCGTCACGAGAACAGCCGG
Source organism: Planctomycetota bacterium (assembly GCA_027622115.1). Classification (GTDB taxonomy): domain Bacteria; phylum Planctomycetota; class Planctomycetia; order Planctomycetales; family Planctomycetaceae; genus JAQBZS01. Next base: position 3,067 of record JAQBZS010000133.1, read on the forward strand.
CTTTGATTGCGGCAATGGAACTGGGCCATTCGAAGCAGTGACGTGAATGCTTAATCGAAAGCCGACCTTGTCCGAGCCTGGTTCGAGCAGGATTTTCGGATTGTCCAAGACGGCATCCACGGGGAGTTGTTCATCGGAGTCCGCAGTCGAAACCGGAAACCATTCCTCGATCTTCGACTGCAACCTGGACTTGGGGATTTCAATTTGGAACGACGCATCGCCGCAGCCAATGCAGCAGACGATTGCGAGCGTTGGAATCGAGAACTTCACGAGTCAAATCTCCAAGCGGGTTAAGCCGTTAACTGACGATGTCATTCACGACTCGCCCGTGTACGTCGGTCAGGCGATAGTCTCGGCCAGCGTGCCGATACGTGAGCCGTTCGTGGTCGAAGCCCATCAGGTGCAAGATCGTGGCGTGCAGGTCGTGGACATGCACCTTGTCTTGCACCGAGTGCCAGCCGAATTCGTCCGTGGCTCCGTAAGTCATGCCGCCACGAATTCCGCCCCCGGCCAACCACATGGTGAAGCCAAACGGGTGATGCTCGCGACCGTTGCCTTTCTCGGCCGTTGGCGTGCGACCAAATTCACCGCCCCACAGAACCAGCGTGTCTTCCAGCATCCCTCGCGACTTCAAGTCCGCCAGCAAGGCGGCGATCGGCTGGTCCACGGCCGCACAACGCTGCGGGAGGTTGCTCTTGATGTTGCTGTGATGATCCCACGCGTTGTTCTTGGGTGCGTCGAAAAGATGGACAAAGCGGACACCTCGTTCCAGCAATCGCCGACCCAACAAACACTGGCGGCCGAAGAGGTCGGTTGAGGCATTACCGACGCCATACAACTTGTGCGTGCTTTCGCTCTCCTGGGACACGTTGAAGGCGTCGGCCGCTTCGCGTTGCATGCGGAATGCCAACTCGAACGAGGCAATGCGGGCGTCCAACTGGCTGTCGATCACGCGATGCTGTTTGTGGAGATCGTTCAATCGTCGCAATGCGTCGAGCTTGGCACGCTGCCGTTTTCGATCAGCCTTGGGCTCACCGAGATTCGCGATGGGATTGTTCAAGTCTCGAATGAGCGTGCCTTGATAGGCACTTGGCAAAAAGCTTGACGCCCAGAGCTGGGCACCTTGAAACACGGCGGCGGGGCTGACGACCACGAACGATGGCAGGTTCTGATTCTCCGTGCCCAGACCGTAGGTCAACCACGAGCCCATGCTCGGCCGCGAAAAGGCTTGCTCGCCCGTGCACATCTGCAAGGCGGCTCCCGAGTGGTTGATGTTGTCGGCCAGCATCGAACGCACCACGCAAATGTCGTCGATCTGAGTGGCCACTTGGGGCAACAGTTCGCTGACCTCGATTCCTGACTCGCCATGCTTGGCGAACTTCCAGGGCGATGCCAACAGGTTGCCGGTTTTGGTGCGTTCGAGCTTTGGCTTCTTGAAGGGCAGCGGCTTGCCATTGTCCTTGGCCAATCGAGGCTTCGGATCAAACAAGTCGACATGCGATGGGCCACCCGGCATGTAGAGAAAGATGATCCGCTTCGCACGAGCGACGTGATGCGGTGGGCGGCCTGCGAATGGTCTCGCGGATCGGTTTGGCTGCGATGCGTTCTGCGCCTCGGACGTGCGGGCCAGCAAATCCGTCAACGCCAACATCCCGAATCCGCAACCCGTCCGCGCCAACAGATCGCGTCGGGAGAGGAATGACTGATTCAACATGAGCGACTCCTCATCATCGCGAAGCGTCTTGATCCCGTCAGGGATTCCGATACTGATCTTCATGCTAACAACTTGGCGATCGCCTTACTCCGCTTCACCAGCAGCGGCGTAACGCAGTTTCACGAGGCCCGAATCGAATGATTCTGTCTCGACCAGCTTCAGCGCCACATCGTGAATGAGGTCAGGTGACAATCGCAGCCCGTTACCCAACCCGGCGGAGCCGGAACCAATGAGGAACTGCCTGCACACAAAGTTCATGTTCGCGCGACGATTGTGTCGTTCTGCGGAAATAGCGATTGATGATTGGTGATCTTTGATTTGCGAAGTGAAGGATGAGTCACCGGAGAAGAACAGGCCTGGCCTTCTGAAATCACAAATCAACAATCATCAATCGCTATTCATTCTTCAGAGAGTCGGGTCAGAAATCCTGACCATCTTGCGCAGGATTTCATTGATAAGAGACTAAGACGATCTCACCCTGCTCACAATCCTTCAATGTCCGTGAGAAAACGAAGTTCTGCATCGGTCGCATTGAGTCAGTCAAGCAGCGTCTGCGACTGGAAACTGTCGCACACGAATCTGTTCTGGCCACTCATTCCAATCGCCACCGTGAGCGTGTCTATAACGAGCAGTTTTCCCGGCAAGGCTGACTTTCGAGCCGAGTTGCTTCAAGAAGTAGGGGACGTCGTGACTTTCACATTGCCGAACCAGATCTTCAGCCCACTCGACGTGAAATGGATGGGCCGTTGGACCAGATTCACCACCTTGAATGATCCAGTCGATTTCCGGGAGCCAGCGAGAAAGATCGATCGCTTCCCATTGCGGCTCAACAGACAAGAACCTCGTCGTTTGCTCGTCACCGACCTTCATCAAGTGCTTGATTCGAGCGGCTGACTGTTGAGTTGTGATGCTCGTTGCAACCCACAGATTCGTCGGCCAATCGACATCCAGCCAGTCTGAAAACTCAGCCATTCGTTGCGGGCGCTTCGAGAGCCATAGCCAGCGATGTCGTTGCCCTTTTTCACTGGAGACGTTTTCGATGACTTCGTCCCTCAGGAATTGAAACTCGACGATTTCGGAGAGCGCATCGCTCATGTCTGAAACGAAAATCAGCCGAGGCATGCCGTTGAGCCAAGGCTTGTCCTTTCGATCGCGTCCAGTGAGATCGGACCACTTTGTTGCGCGAAGCATGCGCCCGGGGAAATTCGTGACCTGCTCAAATTCTGGTGCATACCCGGACGAAACACCGCCAAAGCGCCGATGGAGAACACCGGCATAGCACGTTTTGCGAGTGCCGTTCCAGAGTTCGCATCCTTCACAACCCATCGTGGGATTCTCGGTGGAATCGCACCATTGAATTGCGGTGTTCTGAGCCATGTTGACCCTTTCCTAGAACAGTTTCTCTTTCGGTTTGTCGAACCGAATGCTCACTTTGTCGGACCTGAAGGTCCCCTTGCGGCGGTTGTAACCGGGCTGCGGGATTACTGATATGTCTTCCTCTTCCTCGTGCTCTGCAAGCAGGCTTCGGGCATGCGCCGGAATGAAATCGGTGTTCTCAGTGACGAATTGTTCGATTTCAGTCATTGGAACGGTCTGATCGCGAAACTTCTCGGCGAGCAAGTCCCAAAGCCCCTCAACACCCATCGCCTCAAACAGCCGCGATTGCCGGGCAAAAGCATCGGAGAACTGACTGCCGGTGGACTTGTCGACAGACCAGTTTGCTTCCTTCATTTTGAGAAAGCCCTTGGGATCGTTTGACGCGAAGAACAGCGAATACGTCTGCTGGTCCTTCTTTCCCTTCATGTCAAATCGTCCGACGAAGCTCGCGTATTGGGCCAATTGTCTACGATAGAGATCGAGAATCTGGCCCACACGCCGCTGACTTCGAGTGGGAATCTTTAAGACTTCGTCAGTGCCAAAAGTGATGGGAAAGTGGCTGACAACAGCCTCATCAGGATGCGCGAGAAATCGATTGATGAATTCGACCATCACGTTGATGAAGACTTCGCACTTCGGGTAGGCAAGAATTCGACGCATAAGATCGAACGGAATTCCGCTGAAGCCAAATGGATCAACAAATGCGAACGTGGGAGCAAGCTGTTTATTGTTGTCTTCGGCTCCGTCCAGAATCTCAGAGATCACCGCGGCAAATTCGCCATCGACGACATTGATTGAGAATTGAGATGGCACACGAAGTTTCGCCAACTGCTCTCTCAAATGATGAGCGAATGCTTCGTTTCGTTCGACGAATACAAAAGTCACTTTGACAGAAGAAGAAAGCGTTCCCTTCTGCACGTGCGCCAATGCGGACTTTACTGCAATGATTGGAGATCCAGCTTCGCCCCCTGCATACTCGCCGGGACCAGCGAAACCATCGATGTAGTTGAGTCGTGTGTTGAACTTGCCGAGAATCGGGAACCATCGGTCAAGATAGAGTTTGAGGAGCAGGTGTTTTGCTGCGGTATGCGGCACCATGTCGATCAAGTCGGGACGAGACATGTCTATGACCTTGCTGGGGCGGAGTGCGATCTGATTTCTATACGCATGACAACTTATACATTCCTCATCACCTCAGCAATTGGCAAAGAACACCGGCGTTAAAGTTAAACGAGCGGGTAGGGTAGTTTCTACGAGTCACCTCACACCCAAACACTTTCAATCCACGTAAACGAATTCGTTGCTGCAGAACAGGACATGCGCGAGGTCCGTCCAGGCCGCCACGGAATCCCGCTGCTGGGCCAAGCCAAGAATTCCCCGCGCAACTTCGACTTCTTCAGCACGCGGCAGTCGGCTGAAGAGGCGCCGATACGCCAGCTTGATCCGAGCTGTCTCGTCATCGGCCACGGCGCGCAGCAACCGCTCGGCCAGATGTTTGGATTGCGTCAGCGCGAACTCGCTGTTCAACAGAAACAACGCTTGCGGAGCGACCGTGCTGACGTTTCGCTGTGCGGTGGAAGCGTCCGGATTCGCTGCGTCAAACATGGACGCGTAGTTGCTGCGATTCCATCGCGCGGTCTGCACGTACAACGAGCGGCGCGTGATTGTGAAGTCATCGCCGGCAGGACCGCCCGCCGTTGCATCCAGTTGCCCCGAGACGAACAGCATCGAATCGCGGATGGCCTCGGCGTCAAGCCGCCGCGGCGCGAAGCGACCCAACCAGCGATTCTCCGGATCGCGCTCGCGCAACTCGCGAGCCGTTTGGCTGGACTGCTGGTAAGTTCGCGAAAGCATGATCAGCCGATGCAGTTTCTTCAGCGACCAACCGTCCCGCACAGACTGAACGGCTAGCCAATCCAGCAACGCGGGATGCGTGGGCGTTTGCGAACGCATGCCGAAGTTGTTGGGCGTGCGCACAAGGCCCTCGCCGAAATGCCATTGCCAGACTCGGTTGACGATCACTCGTGCGGTCAACGGGTTGTCCGGCGACGCGACCCAACCCGCCAGTTCGCGACGCCCGCTGCCGTGCTGAATCGGCGTTCGAGCATCGCCGGCGAAGAACTGCGGGAGTCGTCGCGGGATCACGCGTCCGAGTCGCGTGTAGCTGCCGCGAATGTGGATTGGAACGTCTTGAATGGCGGGGAACAGACCGCCCGGCGTGCCGCCTTCTTGAATGGCCATAGCCAGCGGCGGCTTCTCGGACTTGTTCAACGGCACGCGGAGCAACGTGTATTCCCCGCCCTTCGTTCCAAGTTGTTGCAGGATGTGCGAGCTGTAGAACATGCCCGCCAAGCCGTAGTAATCCGCTTGCGAGACCGGATCAAACTTGTGGTCGTGGCAGCGAGCACACCCGAGCGTCAGTCCCAGGAACGCCTTGCCGATCGTGTCGATCTGGTCGTCCGCCATGTCGCTGACAATCTTCTCCTTGTCCGCGTCGCCTCGGTCCCAAACACCGTTCGCCAGAAACGTCGTGGCGATCAGCCCGGCCGGATAGATGTCGTCGCCGTTGGGGTTTCGCATCAGGTCGCCGGCGATCTGGTGCTTGATGAATTGATCGAATGGTAAATCGTCGTTCAACGCATCGACGACCCAGTCGCGATACCGCCAAGCCTCGGTCGGCTCGCATGACGCCTGTCGCTTGCCGGGGTCAGCGTCGTGGTAGTCGGCATAGCGTGCCACATCCAGCCAATGTCTGGCCCAGCGTTGCCCGTAAGCGGGTGAATCCAAAAGTCGATCCACAACCTTGGCAAACGCGTCCGGCGACTGGTCGGCCAGGAACGCATCCAATTCGGCGGTCGTCGGCGGCAGCCCGGTCAGATCAAACCACGCTCGCCGAGCCAATGTGGCTCGTTCGGCGGGCGGCGAAAACGCGAGGCCCATGTCTTCCAGACGCTTCAGGACAAAAGCATCGATCGGCGTGCTGACTTGGTTTGGCTGGCGAACAACCGGCGGCGTCACCAACGCCGGCTGTTGAAAGGCCCAGTGCTGTCGATGCTCGTCGCGGTACATCTTGGTCGGTGGTGGCAGCACGATTTTCTCATCGGCCAAGCCGCCGCGACTGACCCATCGACGCAGCAGCGCCACTTGATCGGCTGTCAGGCGAGCTTCACCAGCGGGCGGCATCTCGCCGTTGTCGATCATCTCCAGGAAGTAGCTTCGCTCGGCATGGCCGCGAACCAACACTGGCCCGCCTGTACCACCTTTCAACATTGCGGAAACCGTGCGGAGATCCAGCTTGCCTTCCTGCTTCTTGTCACCATGACACTTGTGGCAGGCTTGCGCGAGGATCGGTCGCACGTCTTTCTCGAACCGAGGCGCCGGGCCGTAAGGCGTGGCGATGCGATACTTGCGGCCGAGGTAGCCACCCACTTCGTTTTGCTCGTCTGCCGAAAGCACTCGATTGTACAACAGCACCTCGGCCAGCGAACCGCGAAAGAATGTGTTGGCAGGCGTGATGCCCCAGTGCTGACCGATGGCGACACGGATCGGCGTGCGAAAACCGAGGAACGTTTTGTTGGTGAACGTGCCGGCTCCATCGGGCTCGCCGTTGATTGACTGAGCCCAACGCCCGCTGCCTTGGTAAACCACTTCCAACAGGTTTGGCTGGCCATTCCATGACACGCTGCGTGCTTCGCCTTCGTCGCCGTAAGCAATGCCCAGTCGATTGCGGCCGTTCCCCTGATAGCCGACCCAGAAGCCGCGTCGTTGTTCCTTGCTGGCGAGGTCATCGCCGCGCAGGTCGAGCAACCGTGGGTTGCTGTGCGGTGCCGCCATAGTCGCCTTAAACACAAACAACGCATGGAACGGCTGGTCACCAGTGCCAAGCCCGGCCAGCTTTGACAGCTCCAGGCAATCACCGCCATCGAATCGCAGCGCGGCATGACCGCCGATTGCTTCGACCAGGACCGTCGGCTGTCGCTGGCCCGCGTCCTGCGTCACGTGATTGTCGAGCCCGCTTTTGTCCGCCCATTTGGCAACAAGCTTTCCTTGGACCGAGTTGTCGGCGACGCCATCTCCGTCGACATCGTTCGCGGCCAACCACAGCACCATGCCGTCCGACGTTGGCTCGGCCGCGACCGCTGGCAGTGCCACAGCGCAGACACCAACCAGCAAAAGAGCAGTCGGGGCACTGCTCACCAACTTGCGCCAACCGCAGTCGCAGTGGTGGGCGATGCCAACCCTACTGTTGCTACAAGACACGGCACTCTCCGATTGGCAAAGCGACGATCGACCGCCAACTGGTTTGAAGGACGGGATGGGTGTCTCGCGACGGTGTGTCGCGACCGAGGACTTAGACTCTTCCGTGAAATGAGTGTCCCAAAGATGGGCCAGGCCATGCTATCTTCCGCAGAGTATCGTGGATCAAGGATGAGTAACGTTCTCAAGGAAGAGATCGATGGAACAGTTGACGGAATTGATGGTCGAGACCATTCGCGATGCGGCTCGCAAAATGCCTCATGGACCGGAGCGACGGGCGTTTCTGGCGCGGGTGAGTCTCGAATACCTCGGCGGTGATATCAGGCTCACGGAGACGGTCTTCGGATGGTCAAGGCATACCGTCAAAAGGGGATCGTCGAACGCAGGACCGGCACGACCATTCCCGACATGCCTCGCGCCCTGAAGCCCAAGACGGAAGACAAATCTCCGCAACTGGCTCGCGATATCTTGGAACTTGTGAAACCGGACTCGCAGCGTTGCCAAGTATTGTTGACTGACTTCTTCTTGTGCGGCAGCTTCTCGTGGATAGTGTACCCAAAACATAATGTTCAAACGTGGCGTGCAATCGACCATGCGACCATCGTGTAGAGATTGACGAATCTTTTCTCGGTTGATGTTGTAGCCTGCCCAAGACATGTTCACTTTTATTGTTGCGTAATCATTGTCGCGGATCCATTTCAATTTGTCATCGCAAATGTCATGCGTCACAACGACTTCGACGAGGAGTTTTCTGCCGTTACTTCCACATCACGATATCGGGAATTCGGCCATCCATCCACACCTCATCGGCGACGCGGTCGAAGCCGTATCGTTGCCGCTGGACCACGAAGATTTCTTGGGTTACAAACGAACCGACCTTCCGCAGCTTGTTTTCCGCTCGGAGTCGTATTCGGTCATCCGACTGCCGCCGAGTCATCTGCCTACCTTGTCTCTTCGACTTGTTGGGCATACTCAGTCGTCCGTGTTAGGAAT
>JAQBZS010000134.1 GCA_027622115.1 Planctomycetota bacterium
CGGCCGTGACAGCGATTGCAGCCAGCAAGCATCGCTTTGTGTCACGCGGCGACGACAGTGGAACGCACAAACGCGAACGTTCACTGTGGGAACTCGCGGGAGGTCGGCCAGAGTGGAAGAACTATGTCGAGAGTGGTCAGGGTATGGGGGCGACTCTCGCCATGGCGGACGAAATGAACGCTTATGTGCTGACCGATGAAGGCACGTGGCTGAAGCAGAGCGGCAACTTTCAACTCGTTCCACTCGTGACGGGGGCTGACCAGTTGCGAAATCCGTACGCAGTCATGCAGGTCAATCCAGCTAAGAATCCGGCGATTGCCGCGCATCTGGCTGGGGCGTTTGTCGATTTTCTGATCGCGCCGCAGACTCAGCGATTGATTGCCGACTATCGCGTCAATGGGCGAGTCCTGTTTCACCCGGACCGCTTGAAGAAAGAAGGGGCCGAGTGATTCGCGACGGAATCGTTGATGCCGTGGAACTGTTGTTGCGGCGAGATGCGGCGGTCATGGACGCGGCCGTGCGCAGCCTGTGGATCTCTACGGTGGCCGTGTTGCTGGCATCGCTGGCGGGAATCGGGATCGGACTGTTGCTGGCGAGAAAAACGTTTCTGGGACGCGGTGGACTGGTCCTGCTGTTTCGTGTGGGAATGTCCGTGCCGACCGTGGCGATCGGCCTGCTGTGTTATGCCGCGTTTTCGCGTCGCGGACCGTTGGGAAGTCTCGAACTGCTCTACACAACGTGGGCGGTTGTGATTGGTGAGTTCTTCCTGGCATTGCCGATCGTTGCGACCTGGACTCATGGAGCCGTGCTGCGACTTGCCCCGCGAGTTGCCGAGACGGCGTGGACGCTGGGAGCCGGCCCGATTCGCCGGGCAGCGACCTACTTGAATGAAGCTCGACTGGCGATTGTGCTGGCGGTGCTGACGGCCTTTTCGCGGTGCTTCACGGAGTTGGGGATCGCCATGATGGTCGGCGGCAATATTCACGGTCGGACTCGCACGCTGACGACCGCCACGGCCTTGGAAGTGGCTCGCGGCGAATTCGCGCGGGGCGTGGCGATGTGCGTCATCCTGATGCTCATCGCGATCCTGTTGACGATCGCCGTTGCGTCACTCGGCCGAGCCGACCGAAAGGCTTCGCCGTGAACGCTCGATCGACAACTCCCACGGCGGTCGACGACCCCGCCATCAGTCTCGGCAATTTCACCGTTGCCAAGAACGGTCGCGTTATCTGCCGTGTCGCGGACTTGCAACTCCGTCCGGGTGAGCACATCGGCATTGAAGATTTGAACGGCAGTGGGAAGACCACGCTGCTGCGCGTCCTGAGCGGACTTGAACGAGATTTCACAGGCACGTGTCGGATCGACATTCCACCGCGTGAACGAGTCTTCGTCCATCAATCGCCGTACCTGTTTCGAGGATCGGTCCTACGCAACGTGATGTACGGTCTGGCGGCGCGATCGATGAAGAGAGCCGCGAGTCGGCGACTTGCGCACGAAATCATGTACCAACTCGGCATCTCGGAACTGGCGGACCGAAATGTGGATCGCCTGTCCGGTGGAGAATGCCGCCGGGTCGCGATTGCTCGCGCGTGCGTGCTGCGTCCGCAGCTGCTGCTCCTTGACGAGCCACTGTCCGATCTCGACGAATTCGGTGTCGAATGCGTGCGGAAGACACTCGCTGGCCTGTCGAATTCGACGGTCGTGATGACTTCGCCGATCCCGCTTCCGGATGGGTTGATTACGCGTACGACGAAAGTCAGCGGATGCGATGGGTGACGAAGTTCGTCTCCGGGCCGAATTCATATCGCGAGACCGGACGTCGACCCTACAATGGCACCTCTTCTCTGCACGCTCAAAGTTGGCTCGTACGGTACGACATCTTGACGCGTACAGAATCGACTTGAGACGCCACGCTTTCCGGCAGACTCCCATGATCGTTGAACACGAAACACCGGCTGAAGAAGTCGCCAAGCCACAACTGCCGGTAATCCCTGGGTTCGAATCCGTGGAATACATCGGCGAGGGTGGCATGGGTGAAGTCCTGCTCGCCCGTTCGCGCACCAGCCAAGAAACTGTCGCGATCAAACTGCTCAAGACGTCGGTGGATTCCGTCAGCGAGCGAGACCGCTTTGCGCGTGAGTCGAAACTGACGTCGGAACTCGATCACCCGAATCTCGTCAAGATTCTCGACCAAGGCTCGGTGGACGGTCGCGATTACTTCATCATGGAGTACGTTGACGGTGGGCCGTTGCGGCAAGCGATCGAAAAACCGCAACCGATGAACGTGTCGCAAGTGCGGGACATCATCGACGGAGTGGCTCAAGCTCTCGAATTCACGAGTCGACCGCAAGATGGACGCGGTGTTGGCGCGGGCGTTGGAAGAAGAAGCGGACGATCGGTTTGCGTCCGTGGCGGAATTCAACGAGGCCTTTCAGGCGGCCGCAAGGAAATGCGGGAAACGTCGCTTGCGGATGCTGCTGGTGACGACTGCAATCCTCGTGCTCACCGCTGGGATCGGTTTTGCGTTTGGATTCGGTTACGGGGTGGGTGAACAAGCGCCCGAGAATGATGTGGGAGACCAAGTGCTCGCCGCGTTCGAAGTGGCTGTCGGCGAAGAACCCGCAGTCGAACGATTCCGCGAGCGTGGGGACCAACACATGCGGGACACGAAGCGTTTGGAATTGGCGCTCGCAAATTACAACGAAGCCATACGCCGATCGCCGCATGATGCGGGTCTGTTGGTGGAACGGGCGGAGGTGTATCGAGAAATGACGCTGCACGATTTGGCGCGCCAAGACCTTGTCAGAGCGTTGAATGTCCACGCCAACCAAGAAGATGCCCGCGCGAATCTCGGCTTCTTGCACCTGATTGAAGGCCAGCTCCCGGCAGCGCTCGAAATCCTCAATGAACAAGTTCGGCGATTCCCGAATCACGGCCGCGGCTACGCGTTTCGCGGGCAGGTGTTGGCCAAAATGAACCAGCCGATCGATGGACGCCGCGATCTTGACCGAGCCGTCAAACTCGATCCCACGGGACAATACGGCTACCACTTTCGAGCCTTGCTCCACACAAAATACCGCCAATACGAATTAGCCCTTGCGGATTATCGCGCGGCGGTGGCGGTCGCTCCGGAGAACCCGTTTGGATACGCGTACCTCGCACAGTTCTTGGCACGCTGTCCGGACGAGAAGTTTCGGTCCGTACAGTCCGCTCTCGATTTCGCCCAACAAGGCTGCAAGCTGAGCGACAACACGTCTTGGCAATGTCTGCGATCGCTGGCCTACGCGTATGAAGCCGATGGTCAATACCCAGCGGCTGTCGAGGCTTGCAAACAGGCATTGACCGTTGTGCCGCCGACCGATGAAGCCAAGGTTCAGAAACTGCTTGGGGAAATCGAACGGAAAATGCAGCAGCTTGACGGCGTGAATCGGTCCACGGTGAATGCCCCGAACTAACGGTTGTCGCCGGAAACCGCGCGATGCCGTCCACCACTGACCCTGTGTCAGTGGAGCAATGACTGACTGCTACTACTACCGAACGTCCCATGCTCGATCACGCCAGCATGAAGTGAAGGCCCGGCACAGCCTCTGTCGGGGCCGTGAGGCCCCGGTCGAATGCGAGCGATTCGGCTCTTGGGGCGGCATGCCACGCCTGCAAAGTCCTCGCGGCGATGCCGAATGAAGTGCCGCAACGGGCTCGAAATGGGTCGCGTTTATGGCGTGTGGACTCGCTTGAATCCGAAAACTTCTTTTGCCATAGTTCACGCCCTTTCGCGGTGGCTGGGACGCAAATCACCACTCTTTTCGGTGTTTCTTGGCTCGCAATCGCTTCAAAGCGAGCCCGACGTTTTTGCTGCTTCCGCCACTGACCATTACTTCGGCCTGACGGTCGGAGTCCACAATTCGAACTGGCCCAAAACCCCTCTCCGATATGTCACTCATCCTTGCCGATGCCTCACTCGCTGGCTTCTTCACCGAGCAGGGGCTTAGTGAATCGTGGGCCTTCGCTGTCGCGGGGGTCATCCATGCGGTGCTCTTGATTCATTTCTTCGCCGTGGTCCCCGCCGTCTTCATTTGGTTGGAACGAAAAGTCGCCGGCCGAATTCAGGATCGTATGGGGCCGACTCGTGTCGGTGGGCGATTCGGATGGCTGCAAGCTCTGGCGGACGGCGTCAAGTTGGTTCAAAAAGAAGACCTCATCCCGCCCTCGGCCGATGCGATGCTGTTTCGCATGGCCCCCTATATGGTCTGCGTCGCGTCTTTTGCGGCATTCATGTTTCTGCCGTTTAGTGATGGTTGGGTCGCGGTCGCTGCGGATGTCGGTCTCTTCGCTTTGGTAGCGATTCTGTCTCTTGAAGTGTTCGGCATTATCCTGGCGGGATACTCAAGCGCCTCGAAGTGGTCGCTGTTTGGCGGCATGCGTGAAGCGGCACAGATGGTGAGCTACGAAATCCCGCTGGCGATCTGTGCGGTGATTCCCATCGTGGCGGTTGGCTCGCTGAATCTGGGCGAAATCGGTCGATTCCAATCGTGTGACGGCTACGCCGTGCCATTCGTTGGCTGGTTAATCTTTCACGACCCATTCACATTCATCGCGTTCTTCGTTTACTTCGTTGTCGCGACGGCAAGTTGTAAACGAGCACCGTTCGATCTTGCCGAAGCAGAGAGTGAACTCGTCGGCGGGTTCCATACCGAATACAGCGGCATGCGGTGGTCGTTCTTCTTCATGGCGGAATACGCCAGCATGTATCTAGTGAGTGCCGTGGCGGCGATCCTCTTCTTAGGGGCTTGGCACACGGGGCTTGGTCCGGTCGATGCCATCCTGCAGGGTGCTCGAGATAAGTCCGCTGCGGGCTCCGGCTTCGACGCATTCGGTTATCTCGCCAATGTCGTTGGATTCGGCGTCTTGTTTTCCAAGGCAAGTTTACTGGTCTTCGTGCAAATCTGGGTGCGTTGGACGCTACCTCGGCTACGAATCGATCAGGTGATCATCACGTGCTTAAAGTATCTGGTTCCAATCGCGTGCTTCCTCTTCTTAGGCGCGATCCTATGGCCCATGCTGCTGAAGTCGGCAACCGGTCGCACGCATTGGCTCCGGCCCTTGGGAGATGACGTTCGCGCCATTCCCGTCGTGCAGCCATTGAATCCAACCGCAGAGTCGGCTGGTCTCTCAAGCGACGCGGGTCGGACGGTTGTGATGGCAGCGGGAGAAGAGCAATGAGCGGTGAAGTTCTCCTGTTCCGGCTGTTTGCAGCGATTGTTTGCGGCGGCGCGATTGCCGTGGTGTTCAGTCAGAGCATCGTGCGGATGGCGTTTTGGCTGGTGATTTCGTTGGGTTCGGTTGCCGGTTTGTTTTTCCTGCTCAGTGCGGATTTCGTCGCGGCCACGCAGTTGCTGATCTACGTTGGTGGCACGGTGGTCCTGTTGGTCTTTGGCGTGATGCTGACCGCAAGCGGTCCCTATCTGAAGATTCCCACGTCTCCCTCACAGGTCGTACTGGCCGGCGGGGTCGGCATGCTGCTGTTGTCCTTGTTTGTATGGTCGGTTTCGTCGGTTGACTGGGATCGACAATCAATTCGGCGAGTCAGGATTTCCGCAGAGAAGTTCGAGGCGGCGGTCGGTGCCCTGGCGAGCCAAGAAGAGAGTTTGCGAAGCATTCTGCTGTCAGCAGCCGAGATGGACAAAGACATGTTTGCCGATGATTTTCATCATCGGATCCACCACCATCCCACCGACGCAACGAAATCCCTGGATGCGACAAAGTTAAAGGAATGGGAAACCGTTTTTCATAAGGTCGAATTGATCTCGCATGCATACTCGGTTCAGGATCATGGCGAGTCTAGTTTTTACGTTTACGACGCGAATGGCCATGATGACGCAGGCGACCATGACGAATTCGGTCACGGTCACGAAGAAGGCGAGCACGGGAATCACAACGAGCACGGAGAGCATGCGGCCGAAAGCGAGTCGTCACAACTTCTTGCATTTTGGAAAAGTCACGGGTTGCGTTTCGCTCCCGATGCTGTGAATACCGGCACGTCGCGGCCGCTTGGCCTGAGTTTGCTGGGTTATCGCACGGATCGGGACTTGGCCGAATCCGGGCTAAAGACGCTTGGGGATGGGTTCTATTTGGCGTCTTCGGGAAACTCGCTTTCCACCGGCTACTTGTTGCCGTTTGAAATTGTCTCGATCCATTTGCTCGTCGTGCTGATCGGTGCGGCTTATCTCGCTCGCGCCAAACGTCGAGCGGACTCCGCCCAATAAGGATGATTCCAAGATGGAAGGCGTAGGCCTCAACGACTATTTGCTGGTAGGTGCCGTTCTCTTCGTGGCCGGTGTGGTTTGCATGGCTACCAAGCGGAACGCAATTGGCGTCTTAATGGGCGTCGAGCTTGTGCTGAACGGTGCCAACGTGAATTTCGTGGCGTTTGCGCATTACACATCGTTGGGTCTGGACGGCCAGATCGTTTCATTGTTTGTCATTGTCTTGGCTGCCGCTGAAGCGGCGGTCGCGTTGGCGATTGCCCTCAACTTCTACAACAACCACCTCACCATTGATGTGGACAAAGCGAACGACTTGCAGGGCTGAACTTCAAGATTCGCGAACTTTTACGGCATTAACGAATATGTCCTTCGAGACTCTCACTCAAGAGATCGACTGCACGCGGGAA
Source organism: Planctomycetota bacterium (assembly GCA_027622115.1). Classification (GTDB taxonomy): domain Bacteria; phylum Planctomycetota; class Planctomycetia; order Planctomycetales; family Planctomycetaceae; genus JAQBZS01. Next base: position 6,671 of record JAQBZS010000134.1, read on the forward strand.
ACGCTAAAGTGGCTGTTGACCGTGGCTTGGCTGCTACCGTTGTTCGGTTTCGTGGTCGAAGTCTTTGGCGGCTACTGGGGCGATCGAAAATGCAAATACGCGTCGTACTTTGCAGTGTTTTGCATCGCGAGCGGCTTCATCTGTAGTTCGGCGGCGATGATCGTGTGGCAGGACAAGACCGAATGGGGCGAGCGATCCGCAGCCTCGAGCGGTCACGGTGCCGTCGCACATGCTGCAGCGGAACACACTGAGGCAGTCGGCAATCACGAGTATCAGATGCCGACTTCGTTTACGGGCAGTTTTTACTCGCTCGGCAAGTTCGGTGATCTCGAAGTCTCGCTGGATTATTACATCGACAGCCTGACGCTGGTGATGTTCGTCATGGTGACCTTGATTGCAACGTGCATTCATTTATTCGCCATCGGCTACATGCGCGACGAACTCACCGACGATTACGTGGACCACCAAGTCCACACGTCCGACGGCGGGCATTTCCATCGACCCGGTCGGTTCTACCGCTTCTTTTCCTACATGTCGTTGTTTTCGTTCTCGATGCTGGGCTTGGTCTTGGCGGGCAACATCTTTCAGGTGTTCATCTTCTGGGAACTCGTTGGGATTTGTAGCTACCTGCTGATCGGTTTCTATGTCGAGCGCAAGTCAGCCAGCACGGCCGCCAACAAAGCGTTCATCATGAACCGCGTCGGTGACTTCGGTTTTTTGATCGGCTTGATGGTGCTGTGGACTTACTTTGGCACGTTTAGCTTTGTCACGGTTGACCAGACCGGCCAATCGGATGGCGGTTTGTTCTACATGGTTCGCGGACACGACGGCGAATTACAGGTCGACGAAGAGGCGAACGCCGTCACGCTCCACACCAATTCCGAAGTGCCGCAGCAGATTCCGTACTATCTGCTCGTGGTTGCGGGCTTGGGTATTTTCGCGGGATGTATCGGCAAGAGTGCTCAGTTTCCATTGCAAACGTGGTTGCCGGACGCGATGGAGGGGCCAACTCCCGTTTCCGCACTCGTACACTCGGCGACGATGGTGGCGGCAGGCGTGTATCTTGCGGGACGTTTTTTTCCGATGTTTACGCCCGAAGTCTTACTGACAATCGCGTATGTCGGCTGCATTACCTTGTTTCTTGCGGCGACGATTGCCGTTGTGGCCACCGATATTAAACGCGTCTTGGCGTATTCGACGATCAGCCAACTTGGCTACATGATGCTGGGGATTGGCGTGTTCGGCTGGGGTGCTGGGTTGTTTCATCTCATCACGCATGCGTTCTTTAAGTCGCTCATGTTCCTGGCATCGGGAAGTGTGATCGTTGGCTGCCATCACGAACAGGAGATGCCCAAGATGGGTGGCCTGTGGCGTAAGATGCCGGTCACGGCGTTTACTATGCTCATCGGTGTGATCGCGATCAGCGGTCTGGCCATTCCCGGCAGTCAGCTGCTGTTCGGCGAGATCCTGGCGTTTTCCGGGTTTCACTCGAAGGATGCTATCGTCGCATCCGCGATGACGTTTGTGTCCGTGAATCCCGTGCATTTCTTGTTGTATATCGTCCCGCTCGTCACAGCCGGGATCACGGCGTTCTACATGTTCCGCTTGTGGTTCTACACGTTTGTCGGCGAGCCGCGCGACAAAGAAATCCACGATCACGCGCAGGAATCGCCGTGGATCATGATCCTGCCTCTGATCGTGCTGTCGGTATTTGCGGCGGGAGTTGCGGTCGGTGGCGAAAGCGGGCAACTCTTTAAGTTGCTCGGCGATAGCGAACCAATTGGAGTGGCTGCGGGCACAACGGACGCAGGGATGATCGGATTGAATCTTCCAGGGCATGCGGCCATTCATCAGCATCACGCTTCCGCAGGTGTGCAAGCATTGCTGGTGGCGTTTGCCGGTGCGGTGATCGCGTTCCTGTTTTATGGAGCACGCGTTGTCGATCCCGCTGAAATCAAGCGGAATCTCGGCGGCTTGCACAACTTCCTGGTCGAAAAATGGCGGTTCGACGAGTTGTACGACGTGATGTTTGTCCGACCGGTGCATGTGATCGCGGCCGGCTGTACTTGGTTTGACCGCACGATCATTGACGGTGTGTTGCACGGCACCGTGAAAATCGCGATCTGGATGTCCGGTTGGCACCGGCGATTCGACGAAGGAATCGTGGACGGCCTCGTGAATCTTGTCGGTAACTCGACGTTCGCGTTTGGTCGCTCGCTCCGTGTCTTCCAGACCGGTCAGCTTCGTCAATACATCATGTTCATCGCCGTCGGCGTGCTCACTCTGTTTGTGTTGCTGTTCATCGCATTTCCAAAATGACGGAACTCTCGGTTCTGTATTGAGAATACGAATCTTGCTGTGGCTTGAAGGTTCCCGAAATGACTCCAATCTTGTTGATGAGCCTGATTATCTTCCTGCCCACGTTGGGGGCGTTCTTGTTGGCATGGTTCGACAAGAAAGCGGAAGAGGCGATGCGCGTGTTCGCGTTGGCGATCACGATCGGCACGTTCTTTCTGACATTGCAGCTTTACGGCGTATTTGATGCCTCAAAAGGTTTGCTCACCGACGGTGGCGAAAACCTGGGGCAATTGATCGTCACGGAGCCGTGGATTCCGCATTGGAACATTGAATACAAGCTCGGCGTCGATGGCATCAGCATGCCGCTATTGCTCTTAACCAGCTTTACGTGCCTGCTAGCCATGGCTGCGTCATGGAGCATCAAGAAGCAGGTCAAGGGGTATCTGATCCTATTCCTGCTGCTGGAAACGGGGATGCTGGGTGTGTTTCTGTCGTTGGACTTCTTCCTGTTCTACGTGTTCTGGGAAGTCATGCTGCTGCCGATGTATTTCTTGATCGGCGTGTGGGGCGGTCCTCGTAAGGAATACGCAGCGATCAAGTTTTTCCTCTACACGCTCGCGGGCAGTGTGTTGATGCTGATCGCGATGTTGATGTTCTACTTCGACAGCGACTCTCTTGGGAACGACCGTGTCTTCGACTTGCTGCGTTTGGCGCAGCTCGCCAAGCACGCCGACGGGCTCGATCCCGTCTTGCAACAAACCGCATTTGTGTTGCTGTTCATTGGGTTTGCAATCAAGCTGCCGGCGTTCCCGTTCCATACCTGGCTTCCCGACGCGCACGTTGAAGCCCCCACGCCGATCAGCATGATTCTGGCGGGTGTGCTGCTAAAAATGGGCGGTTACGGCATCATCCGTATCGCTTTCCCATTGTGCCCGTATGGTGCGCAGTGGGCGGCATGGGCGCTGGTGGCGATTGGAGCATTCAGCATCATCTATGGTGCGTTTGCCGCGATGGCTCAGACGGATTTCAAACGTCTGGTGGCCTACAGTTCGGTGAGCCACATGGGATATGTGCTGATCGGCATGGCCGTGTGGGCCATCCATGCGGAAACCGGCGAGTTGATCGGCGGCGACTATTGGTTGATGGGCATCAACGGTGCCATGTTCCAGATGCTGGCTCATGGAGTCTCGTCGGCTGGGATGTTCTTTATCGTCGGTGTGATTTACGACCGAGTTCATCATCGTGATTTGAACAAGTTTGGTGGGCTGGCGGGCAAGATGCCGCTTTACACCGGCTTGGCTGCGGGAATCTTCTTTGCGGGTCTGGGTCTTCCGGGACTCTGTGGATTCATCGGTGAAGTCTTCGTCGTGCTCAGTGCGTGGAATTACGACAAACTACTGGCGATCATCGCGGCTGCAGGAGTGATTCTGACGGCCGGCTATATTCTCTGGGCCATCCAGCGAGTCTTTCTCGGCCCCGAATACAAAGGTCCACATCCCGAGGCGCTCAGTCCGATGAACGGTCGTGAAATCGCGATCGCCGTGGCGGTGCTGTTCTTCGCTGTGCTCCTGGGTGTTTATCCCATGTGCATGTTAGGGATGATGGAACCCACGCTGGCCGATCTCACCAAGGAATTGCAGATTGGATACGAGAATGCCCGAGATTTGATCCCGGTGGCAACGGAAGTCCTCACTGAGAAATAAGCATCGCTGTCGCCCTGACCGTCTTCGAGCATAGATCAGACAGATGAACCTTCAGAATCTCGTTGAAAACCTTATCACTGATACATGGGGGAGTTCCTCGTCCGAAGGCTTCGGATGGGACGTCTTTGCGGCGTCGTCGCTCGGACAGTTTCTGCCGGAGTTGGCGGTCTGCACCGCGATTGTTGCGATTCTGGTGTTTCGACTCTTCAGCATCGATCGCTGGATCCCAAGCTATTGGGTGGCGCTTGGCGGTGCATTGATTGCGTTTGCTTTTGCTCTGACCGACTTCGCGAGATTTCTGACCGATCCCGTGCGGCAAGAAATCTTCACGGGACTTCTCGTTTACGACGAGTTCACGGCCTTCTTCAGGCTGTTCTTGCTGCTGTTCGTGATCTTGGTGATTGCGCTCACGGTGTTGAGCGGTATTCCGGACAACGATGACGGCCCCGATTTCTACACGCTCTTGTTGGGTTCCGTGATCGGCATGATGTTGATGGCGAGTGCCAATCATCTGCTGATTCTGTTCTTGGCGATCGAGATGGCCAGTGTGCCCAGCTATGTCATGGTCGGCTTCTTGAAAGGTCGCAAGGACAGCAGTGAAGCCGCCCTCAAATTCGTCGTCTACGGGGCCGGTGCGGCGGGGGTTATGTTGTACGGCACCAGCCTTTTGGCGG
>JAQBZS010000135.1 GCA_027622115.1 Planctomycetota bacterium
TTTTCAGATAGCTTCTACGAATCCTCAAGGACACATTGTTGTGAAAGTGGCGTTGATTACCGGGATCACCGGGCAGGATGGGTCTTACATTTCCGAGCTGTTGTTGGATCAGGGTTACGAAGTCCACGGCATCGTGCGACGCGTCGCTTTGGAATACCCCGAACATCGGATGTGGCGGATTCGGCATCTGCTCGATCGATTGCAACTCCATCCGGCATCGTTGGAAAGCTATCCCAGCCTGTTCAAAGTGATCCAGCGGGTGCAGCCCAACGAGTGCTACCACTTGGCCGCGCAAAGCTACGTGAGCTATTCGTTCGAGGACGAGTTTTCGACGATGAACGCAAACGTCAACGGCACGCACTACATGTTGTCCGCCATTCGAGAGGCGGCTCCGAATTGTCGGTTCTATTTTGCCGGTTCCAGCGAGATGTTCGGCAAGGTTCGTGAAGTACCGCAAAATGAAGACACGCCGTTTCATCCTCGGTCCGCTTACGGGATTTCGAAGGTGGCCGGTTATGAATTGACCCGCAACTACCGCGAGGCCTACGGGCTCTTCATGCTGAGCGGGATTCTTTACAACCACGAATCACCGCGGCGGGGATTCGAATTCGTGACTCGCAAGATCACCAGCCATGTGGCCCGCATTAAAAACGGTCAGGCCACCGAAGTTCGGCTCGGGAATCTCGACGCCAAGCGTGATTGGGGGCATGCTCGGGATTACGTCCGAGCCATGTGGCTGATGCTGCAACAAGACACGCCCGAGGATTACGTGGTGTCGACCGGCGAGTCGCATTCCGTCCGGGAATTCGCGGACCTTGCGTTTCGAACGGTGGGATTGAATTACGAAGATCACGTGCGGATCGACCAAAACCTGATTCGTCCGGCGGAAGTCGACATCCTGTGTGGAGACGCGACCAAGTCCAAGGAAAAGTTGAATTGGGAGCACTCGACGAGTTTCGAAGAGTTGGTTGGCGAAATGGTTGAAGCGGATATGAAGGCAAGCGAAGACGGGTCGCTGGTGACGAACGGTCCGTAAGACGAACGGTCCGTAAATCGGGCACGTGTTCGCCCAAGTCCATGTTGGCCAAAAAACGGGGAGCGTGATGAACGACCACGAGACTTGCGATTGTCACGCGACTCAACATGCACGTCGGACGTTTTTGTCGGATGTGGGCATGGGCTTCACGGGATTGGCACTCGGTTCCATGCTGATGCAGGACGGAGTGACTCGGGCGGCAGAACCCGAGGCATGGTCACCGCCGACCGGCCAACCGATGTTCGCCCCCAAGGCCAAAAGCGTGATCTGGATTTTTCTGTCCGGCGGCTATAGCCAGCTTGAGACATTCGATCCCAAACCGGCGCTCAACAAGTACGCAGGCAAGACGTTCAAAGAAACCCCATTCGCCAATCCGCTGGAATCGCCGCTGCACGACAAACGCTCGCGCGCCGTCATCGAGCAAGTCCGCGACAAGTACTCGAAGATTTTCCCGCTGCAAGTCGGCTGGAAGAAGCATGGGGAAAGCGGGATTGAAATCAGCGATTGGTTGCCCCACATCGGTTCCTGCGCGGACGACATCTCGTTCGTGCGGAATATGTGGACCACAGACAACGATCATGCGGCGGAAAACCAAATCCATACCGGTCGCCACAAGTTGGATGAAATTCAGCCCAGCATCGGAGCTTGGGCCACGTACGGCTTGGGATCGCTCAACGACAACTTGCCGCAATTCTTGGTGCTCGGCGGACCCACCCGAGCCGATACGCGAATGTCGTTTGGCTCGTATTATCTCGGCCAAAAGCATGCGGGGATTCCGCTGGCGGTCGATCCGAAGAATTCGTTGGCCTACGGTCGCCGGAGTGCGGACATTCTGCCGGAAGAACAACGGCGAGAATTCGAATTGGCCCGTAAACTTAACTTACTGGCTGCCGTCGAGTACCCGGAAGACGACGCCGTTCGAGCCCGGATTCGTTCCTACGAATTGGCGTTTCGCATGCAGACCGCAGTTCCCGAAGCGGTCAACCTCGCGAGCGAAACGCAGGAAGTCCAACAGTTGTACGGACTGGACAACGGGAACACGAAAGTCGCGGGGGAGCGCTTGCTGGCGGCACGGCGATTGGTGGAACGAGGCGTTCGCTTCGTGCAGGTGTATCCCAGCCCCTACGGTGTGTGGGATTCGCATCGCGCCTTGAAAAAGAATCATGCCGCTCAGACGTCGAAAATCGACAAACCGGTTGCCGGCCTGATCAAGGACCTGAAGCGGCGCGGCTTGTTCGACGATGTGCTGGTCGCGTTTTGCACGGAATTCGGTCGGACACCGGCGGTGGAAGAGCGAAGCGGCGGCACGGACGGTCGAGATCATCATCCGCACGGCTTTACGGTGTTCTTCGCCGGTGCGGGCGTCAAACGCGGCCACGTGCATGGGGCCACCGATGAACTCGGCTTCCACGCGATCGAACCCGGTCACTATGTCACCGACATGCATGCCACCGTGTTGCACCTCATGGGGATTGATGGTCGAAAGCTTGAAGTTCCCGGCCGCAAACGGCTTGAGATCGATCATGGCATGCCGATCACTGGTGTCATGACGTAGGCTGGCCGATCAATTGCAGTCGCACAGCGGTGTAGCCGAAGTCGCCAGACTTTGGCTTGCACACCAGTATTGAAGCCAAAGTCTGGCGACTTCGATCGAAGCCAAAGTCTGGCGACTTCGGCTACGACAGTTATTCTTCGGCGGAGCCCGCTCAAGAAATATACGAGCTTTTCAACATGATACGCCCGGCCCAACATGTCGCTTTTGACCGCGTGGAGTCGCATCAGCCCTTTTCGATCCGTCGTCGACTTATTAGACCTTCTCCACTCAATTTACGACGGATGCCTCTTGCGGTTTCGTGACTCGCAGCTGGGCACACAACTGGGGTCACTGAATTCATGAAGAGTCTCGAATGCCCAATCAATGGGCCTCGGCCGTTGCAGGAATTCCACTTCGGCGGTGAAGTGCGGACGATGCCCGACTCGGGAACAATTTCGGACGAACAATGGGCGGATTATCTTTTTAACCGCGACGGCGAGCCGGCCGTCAAACGTGAGTGGTGGTATCACGTGCCCAGCGGAACGTGGTTCGTTGCCGAGCGAGACAATTGCTCGGACCAATTCCTACGCACCTATCTGTACGACGCGGAGCACGTCGATGGATAGACGTTTGCCGCCGCGTGACGGTGAATGGATCGACCGCGGCCAACCGATTGAATTTCGCTTCGAAGGCTGTGCGTATCGCGGTTTCGCCGGTGATGTGCTGTCGTCCGCGCTGTGGGCGAACGATGTGCGCTTGCTGGGCCGCAGCTTCAAATATCATCGTCCGCGCGGCATCTACAGTCTCGCGGGCCATGATGCGAACGTGATGGTCGAGGACGGCAGTCGCACGAATCTGCGTGGAGACGTGCTGCCGCTCGCGGCGGGACTCGACGTACGGTCCGTCAATACGGTTGGCGGTCTGGAGCGTGACCGCTTGCGATTCATGGAATGGTTCAGCCGCTTCCTGCCGGTCGGCTTCTATTACAAGGCGTTTCATTCACCACGGCGATTGTTTCCGTTCTATGAAAACCAGATGCGGAAAGTTGCCGGTTTGGGGCGCATCAACCCCGCCGCTGTCTCGGCACCGTCGCCGAAGGACTACGCCTTCTGCGATCTGCTCGTGGTGGGGGCCGGGCCGTCGGGGCTGGCGGGAGCGATCGCCGCAGCCGAACGCGGTTTGCAGGTTTTGGTGGTGGATGAGCAGCCTCGCCCCGGCGGCAGCCTTGTGTGGCAACGCCCCGATGACTCGGATGCCGAAACAATCCTCGCCGAATTGCTGGAGCAGATCGAGACATTCGACAACATCGAATTGCGGTGCGGCACACAGGCGGCTGGTTGGTATGCGGATCACTGGATCGCACTGGTTGATCAGCAGCGACTCACGAAGTTGCGGGCCAAGTCGATGCTCGTGTCCGCCGGTAGCTTCGAGCAACCTGCCGTGTTTCAGAACAATGATTTGCCGGGCGTGATGCTGGGTTCGGCGGCGCAGCGACTCATTCGTCAGTTCGCGGTGAAGCCGTTTGATCGAGCGGTTGTGTTGGCTGCGAACAGCGATGGCTACGAGGTCGCCTTGGACTTGCATGATGTCGGCATCCAGGTCGTCGCGGTGATTGATCCGCGACCGGACGGCGAGCCCACCGAATTGGCGCGGCACGTCGCGGAGGCCGGGATCGCGATCCATAACGCATCGGCGATCTTGGAAGCGGTTCCTGCGTCGGGCAAGAAGCGAATTCGCGGCGCGGTTGTCTGTAAACTGAATGCACGCGGCCAACCGCAACTCGATTCGACCACGCGTCTGGACTGCGACGGCATCGCGATGAGTGTTGGCTGGACGCCGAATGGGGGGCTGGTTTACCAGGCGGGCGGGCGGTTCACCTACGCCGAGCATGTTGAGCAACTGGTGCCGTTGGAATTGCCGGCCGGTTTGTTCGCGGCCGGACGAGTCAACGGCATCTTCGACTTGGAAGACCGCATTGATGACGGTTGTCGAGCGGGTTTGGCGGCGGCGGCGTACCTCGGGAAATTCCACGGCGAATTGCACAACGTCGCGACTCATCACACGGCCCCGCCCAGCCATCCGTACCCGATCCTGCCGCACGCGGGCAAAAAGAACTTTGTCGATCTGGACGAAGACCTACATCTGGCCGACTTCGAAAACGCACATCAAGAAGGCTACGACAACATCGAATTGATCAAGCGGTTTACGACCGTCGGAATGGGACCGACGCAGGGCAAACTGTCGAACGTCAACGCCGTCCGCATCTTGGCGCGGCTCAATGGGGCGTCGATCAATGCCACCGGCACGACGACGTCTCGTCCTTTTCATCAGCCGGTCCCGATCAGCCATTTGGCGGGTCGTCGGTTTCATCCGCTGCGTCGCACTCCGATCCACCCCTGGCACTGTCAGGCGAATGCCGACATGGCGTATGCCGGTGCTTGGTTACGGCCGGACTATTACAAGTCCGGCGGACAATCTCGCGAAGACTGCATCCTGAATGAAGCCAATCATGTGCGGAATCACGTGGGCCTGATTGATGTCGGCTCTTTGGGAAAGCTCTGGATCAACGGCCCGGACGCCATGTCGTTTCTCGAACGCATCTACACCGGCCGATTTCGGAAGCAGGCGGTCGGTCGGTTGCGTTACGGCGTGGCCTGCGACGAATCCGGCGTGATCATCGAAGACGGCGTGATCGCTCGGCTCTCCGACGATCGGTTCTATGTCACGGCCACCAGCAGCGGTGCGGCGGCGTTTCATCGCGAGCTGCAGCGGTGGGCCATGATTTGGAACCTGGACGTGACGCTGATCAATGCCACCGGCCAGACAGCCGCCATGAATCTCGCCGGACCAAAGAGTCGCGACGTTCTCCAAAAATTGACGGACGTCGATCTAGCACCGACCGCGTTTCCATACTTGAGCGTTCGCGCGGGCAAGGTCGCCGATGTCCGAGCGACCATGATGCGAGTCGGCTTTGTCGGCGAATTGGGTTTCGAAATTCACGTGCCCGCGTCTCAGGGTCTGCATGTGTGGACGGCGCTGATGCAAGCAGGTCATGTCGCCGGCATCCAAGCGTTCGGCGTGGAAGCTCAGCGATTGCTGCGGCTGGAAAAGGGGCATCTCATCGTCAGCCAAGACACGGACGCGTTGACGAATCCGTTTGAGGCCGACGTGGATTGGACGATCGGTAAAGACAAGCCGTTCTTCGTCGGATCGCGGAGCCTCGACATTCTGCGGGACAAACCTTTGACGCGTCGCTTGGTGGGTCTTGAGTTTCAGTCCGATGCACGGCAATTGCCGGACGAATGCCACTTGATCATCGACGAGGGCGAAATCGCCGGTCGCATCACCAGCATCGCGCCGCGATCCACATTGGGAAAACCGATCGCCCTGGCTTACGTGCGGCCGGATCTCGCGGCCGCAGGAACGAACGTCAAGGTGCGGGTGGATGACGGAAGCTTGGTGACCGCCCAAGTCGCGTCGCTGCCGTTTTACGATCCGGATGCGTTACGGCAATGACCCGTCGCCAAACCCCGCGACGCAATTGCCAAAACGATCGTTGGCAATGAGGCCGGGGCCGCCATCGGTATTACGGGCAGTTTCGTGCGGCCTTCACGGTCCCGTTGGAAGTCTAATATGATCATAGACAAATGATTCCACGGGCTTGGTCGCCTCATGGTCAACTCTAGTTCCTTCAGGGCGTTCGCTTGGCATAGTGACTCATCGGACCGCGACGTCGATTGCGCGCCGACCAGTCTCAAGCCGACCGACGTGACCAGAGATGCCATTCCCGACGCCTTGAAGCTGTATCGAAATTCGGCCTTCAACACGTGCAACTCTGCTTCGCTCATCGTTCCCTTCAGTCCGAGCTACAACCGGTCGCTGTGGTCTCGCAGATCTTAGATTAGATGCCGGCACGCATTTCGATCAACTGATGCCAATCACGGCATGAGCGAGCAAGCCGACTCGATCTCGATGCCCAGCACCACTCCGACGTGCTTCAGCGAGACTTCGGCCAGGATTCGTGGAAGCCGCCCCGTCCTTTAATGCTGCGACCGCTGATACCGAAGTCGTCATCGATCACATCGACGCGCTCCCGCAGCCGTCCGGACGTGCAACTGTACGAGACAGTTGATTTTTATAGTTCTGCCCATCACGCTGCCTAGGCAAATCCCCAGAGTTCGTCAGCGTGGAGTTCTAAGTAATGGCAGCTCCGTCGTCGATTCAGCGCCGAATCCTGGCGGAAGAACTAACTCGGATACGGCGGGCGGATGAGCGGCTGCGAATTGCTGTTTCCCAGCGCTGCGGACGCATCGATCCTAATCCTCACCAGATTGATGCTGTCATTTTCGCGCTGCAGCGAATTCCTGAAGGTTAGCGGAGGGACGACAGCGGATTCTGTTGATTGTGCCCAAGTCCCTTGTCGGGCAGTGGCAGACCGAGTTGTACTCGCTGTTCGGTATACAGGTTCGGGAAGGTGAACCCGATCCGGAAGCATTCGCTGGCACCGGCGTCTTTATCGTGCATCGAGAGTTCGCTGGCGGACTGAAGGGAGCACCGCTGATCAGTTCCGCGGATCCGTTCGACCTCGTGGTCATCGACGAAGCCCACGAAATCTTCGCGGGTATCTACAAACGTTTCGACAAAGCGGGCAACTATAGGGCCGATGCCAGCGAAGCTCAGATCGCCGATCGGGTGCGGTCATTTCTCAGACCAAACGGGACACCGGTGCTGCTGCTGACGGCCACTCCGATCCAGAATTCGCTCACCGAACTCTGGGGACTTGTGCAGTACATCGAGCCGACTGATGAGCTGCTCGGGCGATTGCCGACCTTTCGCGATGTATTCTGTGACGGCGGCGACCGTGGGCTGAACGTCGACCAGGCGTTTGAACTCAAGCAGCGTCTTAGGACGGTCGTGCAGAGAACGCTCAGGCGGCAGGCGCAGGCGTTTCTGGAAGTGCCATTCGTGGACCGTCAGGCGCGACTGATCGAATTCTCGATGAGTCCCGAAGAGCAGGAATTGTACGAGCAGGTGACAGCCTGGCTGATGGATCCCTACTCGTGCGCGTTCAGTCCGAAAAACCGCCGCCTGTTGTTGATCGGGTTTCACCGCCGGATGGCCTCATCGCTCGCGGCACTCCGCGCCAGTCTGGAGCGAGTGGCGGAGCGGCTTCGAAAACAGCTCGACAGTACGGATCGATATCGAGAAGACCTGTTTGATGACAACGAGATCGACGAGTTTGCGGCAGAATTTGACGAGGACCGTGATGAAATTGTCAAACTGCAAGACGATGAGCGTGATGGTTCGTCATTCGGACGCGACGAACTCCCCGTTGAACAACAGCCGCTGACAGTCCAGCGTCTACGAGAAGAGCTGCAGCGGATTGAGGGTTTTGTTTCAAAGGCAGACTCGCTCCCCCGCGACAGGAAGGCGGAGAGTCTGCTCGACGCAGTTCGCGTCATTAGAGATCACGGCGAGCACGGCGACGGAAGCGGTAAAGTCGTCATCTTCACGGAATCGATCCGAACACAGGATTCGCTCTTCGATCTGCTTGTACAGAATGGCTTTGAGCCCAACGAAGTCACGCTGTTCCGTGGGAATAACGACCATCCCCGCGCTCGAGCCGCTTACGAGCGCTGGAGGATCGAGGTTGAGCATCACATTGCTGAACAGAATCGCCCCAGCCGATCGATCGGTGTTCGCCTCGCACTGATTCACGAGTTTCGAACGCAGTCATCCGTCTTTATCTCGACCGAAGCCGGTGCCAAGGGACTCAACCTGCAATTCTGCGAAACGCTGATCAACTATGACCTGCCGTGGAATCCGCAACGAATCGAGCAACGGATTGGTCGCGTGCATCGATACGGCCAGCGCCGCGGCGTCACAGTGCTCAACTTTATTGACCGTGGCATTGAGGCACAGCGACTGACTTTTGAGATTCTCAGCCAAAAACTCGACCTGTTCGGCAAAGTGCTCGATGCATCCGACGTTGTCCTGCATGAGCCCACGACGGACAATCCCGAGCCCTTGATCGGCGGACTTAGTGTTGAGTTCGAATCGCAACTGCGGCAGATCTATCGTGACGCTCGATCCATCGAAGATGTCACAGAGCAACTCCGTGAACTCCGTCAGAAGATGGAGTCCAGGCGAAATGAGTTTGACAATGAACAGGCCCGGACTGCGGACCTGATCTCGACCCGGCTTGATGATTCCGTGAAGCAAATGTTTTCGCGCTGGCAGGATGAACTGCCCGAAGGACTGGCGGAACTCGATCGCGATCTTGACCGGTTGCTGACCGGTTATTTGCAGGCGATTGAAGTCAGTTATGAGCGTAACGAAACGGCTGGCCGGATTATTTTTAATATCGGGGCAGCGTCGCGACTTCCGGCGCAATGCGAGCACGGAGTTGTAGTCCTCGTTGGTCCGCCATCCGACGAGATTGATGCAGAGCCGTTTCAACCGACGCACCCGTTGTTCGTGGCGGCAGTTGCTGAGGCGAGAGCCGCGACAGCGAACGCACCGCATATCGCTTGGCAGATTCCCAGTGATGCGTCGCTTCAACTTTACGGTCTTAGAGGTCGGAATGGTCAACTCGTTGTCACCAAAGTTGCATTCAGGGGCTTCGAACCTGTTGACCGGCTGATCCTGACGGTGTTGCTCGAAGGCGATCAGGAGCCGCTTGACGAACAGACCGTCACAGAATTGCTGTCGTGTGTGGCTACTGATATCGACAGCAATGCGTCTGCTGGAAACGACATTTCAATCGACACAGACGCGCTGACCGACGCGATCGATGACGCCGTGCTTGATGAGCAGTTTGAAGTGTCGGAACTCGAAGAGGATCGCTTCTGGAAGAAGGTCGAAACGCTTGATCGGTATCTCGACGACCAAGTGCTGGTGCTGCGCCGACAACAGGCGACGCTCTCACGCAGGCTTGAAGAAGAAATACTGAGGCGCGAAAGAGCCACTTCACCCGGAGTCCTTGGCAAGGCCACCCGGGCGATTGACTCACTGACCAGACAGATCCGTGAACTTGACGAGAAGATCGAAAGACTGCGTCAAGGAGAAGACCCTGACTATCAGCAGTGGCGGGAGCGACTGTTCGAACGGCGGTTCCGCCAGCCCGAGATTACACGCGTTGCCAAAGCTACATTCGAAATTCATGTGGTAGGAGACGCAACATGCTGAAGCTCCTGCACACGGCCGACTGGCATATCGGAAAGCAGTTCGGAAAGCAGTTCGACCATGAGGTGTCAAAGAAGCTGGCGAGAGACCGTGTTTCGGTGATCGAACAGATCATGGGTCGCGCCCAACAGTACAACGTCGACGCGGTTCTGTGTGCGGGGGATCTGTTCGACGAACCGGATCCCGGTGAACAGTGGTGGCGAGCCGTCTGCGATGTGTTCACGAAGTGCGATAAGGCAGGCTGGAATCGTCCGGTCATCCTGCTGCCTGGAAATCATGATCCGCTAACCCATGGATCGGTGTTCTCAAACCAGCATCCGTTTCGTCGTGATTTGCCGGACTGGATTCATGTTGTAGATCGAAATGACTTTGAACTGGAACTGAACGAACGCGCCGTCGTGTATGCCACGCCGTGCCACTCAACGGCCGGCGACAACGATTTGGCACTGACACTTCCTCGCCGAAACGAGGGTGATGAACGGATCAGGATCGGCCTGGTGCATGGCTCCACATTTGACATGGCGGGCTACGAAAACAGATTCCCCGTCTCGAAAGACGCTCCGCAGAAACGGGGGCTCGATTATTTGGCGATTGGGGATACACACAGTTTCCGCGAACGGCAATAAGGTCGCTCCAATCGTTTATCCGAGTGCGCCCGAGCCGACAAAATTTGGTGAAAGTGGGGCCGGATACGTAGCGATCGTGACCTTCCGACGGCGAGGTCTGCGGCCCCGGATTCAGCGGGAACATGTGGCGCGATGGACCTGGCGGGAAGTCACCGTGCAGAGTCTCGATGAACTTCGGGCGGTGGCCAGCGAAAACCTGCAATCAACGGTTGTCCGCTTGAAGCTCGATCTGACAGTAACCGTGCGTGAGCACGAAGAGGTTGAACACGTCCTGCGTCTGCTCCGAGGCACGGAAGCCGTCAGCGCGCGGGCCGGCGGGTTGGCTCTCGATCGCACCCAGATGCGAATCACTCACGACGACTCGGATCCGCTCGATGCCGATCTGCCGGTGGCCATTCTCGAGACGGCCAAACTGTTGGAAGATGAACGTGAAACATGTGAAGGCAGGGAGCGGAAAGTTGCCGAGCGTGCGTTGGTCATTCTGCGTCGAATGCTGCGGGAGGTGAGTCGATGATTTTGCGCTCTGTCGAAATTCGAAGTTTCCGTTGCATCCGGAAGCTTCACGTTGAATTCTCGGAAGGACTCAACGTGCTGTACGGCCCCAACGAATTGGGGAAGTCGACCTTGGTTGAAGCGTTGCGTGCTGCCTTTCTGTTGCCGTTTGATTATGCGACTGCGGATGACTTCATTCCGTGGGGCACTGACGAAACTCCTCAGGTTGTGGTCGAATTTGACTTGCCAAACTTCGCGAACTCTGAAAGTTCTGAAACGCAACTTGCATCGACTCGTTGGCGAGTCAAGAAGGCATTCGGACGCGGCAAGGGTGCATCCGCACTGCTGGAGCGAGTTACCGGTAACGGGCGTAGAAGCTATCTGAAAACGTAACCTGTGCTGCGGTCAGTACTTAAACGCCAGAGGCTGATGCTTGGG
>JAQBZS010000136.1 GCA_027622115.1 Planctomycetota bacterium
TGTTGGTCAACTCCACTTCGAATGCCCGCCAAATCTGAAATCCGTAAGCCCGACCCCGGAATGCGACCAAGCGGTTGCCCAGTTTTCTTAGCGACGTGCGCAAAGTGGACCATGCACGATCTCCGATCGAACGAGCTGTCTCGCGTTTTTTAGCCACGTATTGTGGCGCACTGGAATTTCAGATGCCTTGGTTTCTCGCATCAATTGCTGAATGGTGGGCATCGCTGGGAGATTATCTCGCGGTTGATCCCGCCCTCGTGCGCGATCCGTGGATGATCGGACGGATTGTGTTGCAGTTCGTCCTACTGCTGGGATCCGGTTTCTTTTCCGGCTCCGAAACCGCCTTGTTCTCATTGTCACGCTTGGACTTGCAAAAACTCCGTCGCGAACGGCATCGGCATTCGGAAAGCATTCACGAATTGTTGGATCAACCTCGGCGACTGATCATCTCGATCCTGTGCGGTAACGAAATTGCGGTCACCGCCGCGATCGTGAATCTCACGGGGATTCTGGTGACGCTGTACGGCACCGAGAAAGCCGGTGTCCTCAGCATTCTTGTCATGTCGCCGCTGCTGTTGTTGCTGGGAGAAGTGACCCCCAAGACGATCGCGGTTTCCAATCCCGCGAGGATCAGTGCCAACCTCATTGCCGGGCCGCTGAGTCATTGGGTGCGACTGATTAGCCCGTTGCGATGGGCCATCCGCGGCGCCTCGGACCGCATTACCACGATGCTGGTCGGCGACCGCACGGACGCCGAAAACATCCTGCGCGTCGATGAGTTTCGGAGTCTCGTGGAAGAAGTCGCCAAAGAAGGTCAGCTCAACGCCACCGAGCGTGTGTTGATCCATAACTTGCTGGATGCCGGTGACGCGGAAGTCATCGAGATCATGACTCCGCGAACGCAGATGTTTTTCATCAGCGACACGACCTCCGTTCCGGAAGCGCTCGATCGGTTTCGAGCCGGGCGTCATTCGCGCGTCCCGATCTTCACCGGCAATCGAGACAACTTGGTGGGATTCATCCACGCGGAAGATGTGGTTCGCATCGTGATGGACGACATGGACCTGCGATTGCTGTCGATCGACGACCTCGTACCCCCGCCGGTCGTGGTGCCGCCGACCAAGAAAGTGGACGAGATGTTCGACTACTTCCAGGACCACAACTGCCGGGCAGCCGTGGTGATGAACGAGTTCGGTGGGGTGGCCGGATTCGTGACGATTACCGACGTGCTGAACTCCATTTTCGGACCGATTTCCGGCAGCGTCGTTGGAGAAGATCTGCACAGCGAAACCGATCAAGAAATCTACGAGGTTCCCGGCGACATGAAGCTGACAGACTTCGAAAACTTGACGCACTTCGGCATTGATGACCCGCGCATGACCACGATCGGCGGCGTGGCGTTTCGGCATGTGGATCGACTGCCCAAAACTCGCGACACCGTGCTGATCGAGGACTTGCAAATCACGGTGCTGGAAATGGACGCACATCGCATCGCGCGAGTCCGTGTCGAACGCGTGACGTCACACGACATGGAAGAATCAGCCGATGAATCGAACACGGAACCGCCCGAGGAACCCGTCGTCATTTCCGTCCCGACAGCTCCCCCGGTCGACGGCACCATATTGGACGTGAACGAGTCGGAAGAGAATTCCGTGAAGGCCGAGGACGAAGAGCCGGTCGTGGTTTAGTGAGTTACGTGCAACGAATGAAAACAGTCTGTCCAGGCTAAAAACTGTGCGACAAGGTTTGGGAGTCATTGATGTACGCCGCGATCATGATTGTGACAATGCTGCTGTTGTTGCTGTTGAAAGGCTTCTTTTCCGGTTCGGAAATCGCCCTCGTCAACGCGGACAAAATGCATCTCACGCACCGCGCCAACCACGGGCATCGTGGATCGCAAATCGTGTTGCAGTTGTTTCGCACGCCGGAAGTGCTGCTCACGACCACGCTGGTCGGTACCAACCTCTCCACGATTTGCCTGTCGACGCTCGGCACTCTGCTGATGCTTGATCTCGTCGGCGAGCAATATGGTGACGTCGTGGCGTTCTTGGTTTATACACCGATCTTCTTGATCCTCGGCGAAATCGTTCCCAAAAGCGTCTATCAAGAGAAATCGGACACGATCGCTCCACTGGTGGTCTACCCGTTGAAAGTGGTCTATTTCCTGGCGTTTCCGGTGGTGTTTGTGTTTTCCCGCATCGCACGCGTGGCGGCAAGAATGTCCGGTGGCGGCGCGGCTGGACACGGGTTGTTTGTCACGCGAGAACAAATTCGGTCCGTCGTCGAGATGGCTGAACGTGGATCGAACGTCGGCCACTTCGATCGCATTCGAATCCGCCGTGCCATCCGCTTCGCCGAAACTTCCGTTGGTGAAGCCATGGTTCCCATCGCGGACGTGGTGGCGATCAACTGCAAGCGGCACATTGATGATGTGATCGAACGCGTCCACAAACGGGGATTCAACCGCCTGCCCGTCTACGAAGACAACATCAGCAACGTTGTGGGAGTGGTGACCATTACGACCTGGGACCTGATGGATCCGCAACTGCCGCAGCGTAGCTTGAACGACTTGATCCGCCCGGCACACTACGTAACTCAGTACGAAACCATCGATCTGCTGCTGCCCGTGCTCAAGGCTCGCGCCGATCACATGGCCATCGTGGTCGATGAATACGGGTCCGCCGTCGGCATTATCACGATGGAAGACGTGATTGAAGAAGTCGTGGGCGACATTGATGTGGGCTACGAATTCGAAGAATACCTGCCGAAGAAACGTCGCCGCTTCAAGACACTCGACTCGGAACTGGAAACGTACGAAATGGACGCGCGTTTGCCGATTTCGGAAGTCAACGACTTGCTCGGTCTAAGCCTGCCGGCCAACGAATTCCACACGGTGGCGGGGCTGATCATCGCACGCTTGCGTCGCATGCCCAAACAGGACGAGTCGATTGTCGAATCCGGTTATCGATTCACCGTCAGCGACATGTCGAATCGTTCCATCCGTTCGGTGATTGTCGAGCGCGAACGCACGGAAGTCAGCCGTGGAAGGAAGCGTTGATCGATGATCGCCATCGTTTCGCTGTTGATCACGCTTTCACTGTCGTTGCTCGTCACCCGAATGGCGGCGATGGCTTTCATGTTGACCGGGATGTCTCGCGAGTCTGCGAAATTCCAGGCCCGATCCGCATTCACCGGTGTGGGCTATACCACGCAAGAGTCCGAGGATGTTGTCAGTCATCCAGTGCGACGGCGGATCGCAATGTTGCTGATGTTGCTGGGTAATGTAGGAATCGCCACGGTCATGGCCACGGTCATGCTGTCGTTCATGCAGACATCGCAGTCGGACCAATGGTACTTCTATGCCGGCCTGTTGATCGGCGGCGTGTTGGGGTTGTGGCTGCTGTCGCGAAGCCGATTTATCGAACGACATCTGAACCGATTGCTTGCCTGGGGCTTGCGTCGTTGGGGACAGCTTCAGGTCCGCGACTACGTAGCAATCTTGCAACTGCAACACGGCTACGCCGTCACGGATTTGGTGGTGGAACCGCAGGATTGGTTGGCCGATCGAACACTGATTGAATTGAGGCTGCCGGCGGAAGGCGTCTTGGTCCTCGGCATCCAGCGAGGCAAAGGCGTCTATCTCGGCACCCCGACCGGCGAGACAGAAGTGCATGCGGGTGATTCATTGGTGCTCTACGGACCAATCCATCGCATCGAAGAACTCGACCAGCGGCGTGGAGGTCGTCGAGGCGAAGACGCGCATCAGGAAGCCGTGATCGAACACGAAGTCGAGTTGGAGGTGCAGGAAGAAATCGAGGAGCAGCTTGCGGAACACCGAGAAGCCGAAGCGGAATGAACCGAGTCGTCGGAGCACTCTGCCAGCAATCCGTCGAACGTGATCGCGAGTCAATTCTGTTCGGCACTTAACGGCCAAGCCGAGATACGTAGCGTTTAGTGACGGAACGTTGCCGCATGGGAGACGCAACCACTACAGCCAACCCGATCTGGAAGAAAACGTCGGAAAACCTGCTAAAGTTCGCCGGGTTGGTGAGTCGACGTCACGATCCGCCACGGTACGATTTCTTGTTCGTGACTAGGAAGGGAGGTTGAAGGATGTTACGTGACTGGCGTTGCAAAGGCTCTTGGACTTGATCTGAATAGCATAATCAACGGATGAAATCAGTGAATCAATTGGTTGCCATTTCAATTGGTTGCCATTTCATTCGTCGTGATTTCATTCGTCGCCATTTCATTCGTGGCCATCTCCGTGGCGGCCACTGCGGCGAGTCCATCAAGAAATCCCTTGAGTTGGCGACTGCGAACGGGGTGTTGCAGTTTTCGCACGGCTTTGGCCTCGATCTGCCGCACGCGTTCGCGAGTCACTTTGAAGATGCGGCCGACTTCTTCCAAGGTGTACGTGTAACCGTCGCCCAGGCCGTATCGGAGTTTGATGATTTCGCGTTCGCGATACGTCAACGTCTTCAAGACAAAGTCGATCTTGTCTTTCAGCATCTCTTGAGTCGCGGCATTCACAGGGCTTTCGGTGCCCTCGTCTTCGATGAAGTCGCCGAAGTAACTGTCTTCGCTTTCGCCGACCGGTCGATCCAAACTGATCGGGTGCTTCGAAATCTTGAGGACTCGACGCGTCTCCTCGAGGCTGACTTCCGCCGCTTCCGCAGTTTCTTCAATCGTGGGCTCGCGACCGTTTTCTTGCAGCAGTTGCTTGGCCACTTTTCGCAACTTCGACATCGTCTCGATCATGTGCACCGGAATGCGGATCGTGCGAGCTTGATCCGCGATCGCTCGCGTGATCGCTTGGCGAATCCACCAAGTTGCGTAGGTCGAGAACTTGTAGCCGCGTCGATATTCGTACTTGTCGACGGCTCGCATCAGGCCCGTGTTGCCTTCTTGGATGAGGTCCAAAAAGCTGAGGCCGCGGTTGCGGTATTTCTTAGCGATCGACACCACCAGCCGCAGGTTGCCGCCGGACAATTCCTTCATCGCCGTTTCGTAGGCCGTGAAACGTGTGTGAATCAGTCGAATCCGAGCACGCAACTTGGCCGGCGTTTCGAGCGTCATCTGTTGCAGGTCATAAAGTTCCCGCTGCAAATTCGATCGCTCATCCTTCGCCGATCTGAGGCTCGTCAGATTGTCGATTTGTTCTTGCAACTCGTCCATCCGCGACGAAATCTGTTCGAGCTTTCTCAGACACGGCTGCAAGCGTTGCGTCCGCAGACTGAGTTCCTCGACCAACGTAACCGTCTTGCGTCGACGCACGGCTGTCGCACTTTCGATTTCCTTACGTTCAGCGACCGAAATGCCTTGGTCCATCAACCGCACAAAGTCATTGGCATCCTTGCGTTGTAGGTATTCGATCGTCTTCATGTTGTGCGGCATGCGACCGAGGATTTGGTTCTTTTCCAAGCCTTCAGTCACCGACACCTTGATCGTGCGGTCGAACGGCAACTCGCTGCGATGCACCTTATTCAGGAGGTCGATCGCAGTTCGCAGAGCGTATTGGCTGCTGAGCAATTCGCGGCGATAGCGCTTTCGCGTGATCTCAATCTTCTTGGCCAACGAAATTTCTTCGCGGCGAGTCAGCAAGGGGATCTCACCCATTTGCGTGAGGTACATCCGGACCGGATCGTCGATCTTGCGAGCCCCATCGTCGCTCATCTTGTCTTGCGACTTGGACTTCACCTTCCGCTTTTTTGTAACGACCCGTGGAGCCTCTGTGTCGGCCACGATCTCCATCCCGAGTTGTTCCAGCGACATCAAGAGGTTGTCGAGCTTTTCGGGAGTGAGGGCCTCGTCCGGGAGGTATTCGTGCACTTCCGAGAAAGTGAGATATCCCTTAGCGATGCCACCATTGACCAACTCCTTCAGTTTTTCGTCGAGACGATGCACGAGCAATTCCTCCGGCAAAGCACAGGGTTATGGATGTCCGGCAACAGCAAGCGCCGCTGCCAAATCTTCATAGTCGGGTCTGATCGAGACCAAACGGCCGAGATCAGTTCCCGCGATTCCAGGTCTTGCGTCCCTGCAAGCGATCTTGCATCAGCTTCAGCATGTCGAGTGCCGACGCCGATGCAGTAGGGGTGGACTCAGACTCTTCGGACATCCGTGCCTTCAGTTGATTGTTCGACTCGACGTCTCGCCGCGTGATGAGTTTTTCGATTGTCAGTTGCAGGAAAGTCTTTGTTTCAACTTTCTCGTCAACGTGTTCTTCAGTGTTCTCGTCTCGCAGCAACTTTTCCTGTCGCTTCTTCAACTCCATTCGCTCCTGACGTTTCCGTTCGTCCTCCTCGTCCTCGATGAGTTTCTCTCGAATCGACCGCTGACGTGACTCTTCGTCAATCCGAGCGGCCACGGCTTTCAGTTCGACATCCTCGGTCTCGGAAATGACGCGGCCGAATGACGGCTCGTCACCAAGGTCGTTGATGTCCAGACACAGTTGAAAGAACCGTGCCAGTTGTGGGTCTTGAAAGTCCCCGGCACCAACTTGTTGTGCAATTAAATCACAACGCTCCGGTGCCGCCATCAAAATCGCCAACAGTTCCTCTTCCGTTCCCCAACCTGAGTTCTTTTTGAAAGTTGGTGCGGCAGGGGACGAGTCGACGCGATATTTTCGTTGCTGCGTGCTGCGATTTCGCAATTGAAGGACTCGATCGCGAATCGTGGTTTCAGCCACACCCAGTCGAGACGCGAGTCTCTGAAGGATCATGGTTTCTCGAATAGTCCCCGACAAAAACGGGGCTTCCGCCAACGCGCCGGCCATCTCATCCGCGATGCGTTGCCGACTGTCGACGCTCTGTGTGCCGAATTGTTCGATGGTTCGTTTAAGTTTGAAATCCCACGCTTCCGGTGCGGAGTCAATCAACGACTGCATCGCCTCCGTTCCGTGTGCGTCCAAGTATTCCGCCGGGTCCATGCCGGCGGGAAGTGTCAAAACTCGAAGATCGGTCTCAACCGCAAGTAGTTTTTCCAACGCACGCATGGCAGCGGCTCGACCGGCTTGATCTCCGTCATAAGTCAAGACGACTCGTTCAGCCATGCGTTTTGTCAACGTGGTGTGTGCTTCAGTAAACGCCGTGCCCAGCGTGGCGACAAAGTTCGTCAAGCCGTGCTGATGAGCCATGATGCAATCGGTATACCCTTCACACACAACTACAGTCTTCGAGCTGCTGATGGACTTCTTCGCGACATCAAACCCATACAGCAGCCGACTTTTGGTGAAGAGCACGGATTCCGAACCGTTGATGTATTTTGAGTCGTTTGGTGTATCGCTGTCCGGCATGACACGTCCCCCAAATGCAACAGTGCGCCCTTGGGAGTCGTGAATTGGAAACACAATGCGATCGATGAACAGGATGTGATCGCGGAAACCCGCTCCGTTTGTCCGTTCGGAAACAACGCCCGCCGTCTTCAATTGCTCCGGAGAAAACTTCCCCTGCGATCGTTCGAGCAACCATTGCCATTGAGGGCCGTGGAACCCAAGCCGAAACGTCTTGATCGATTCTGCGTTGATTTTCCGGTCCGCGAGATATGTCCGAGCCCGTTCGGCTTCGCGAGCATTCAGCAAATACCAATGACATTGCTCCTCGACCCACGCCATCACGTCGACAAGTTCGGTCTTGGTTTTGGTCGTGACCTGCGGCCCACTTGAGTTGCCGCCGCGACGCTTGGGTGGTTCGATGTTCGCCCGTTCGGCGAGTTGCAGCAAAGCGTCCGAGAATTCAACGCCATCGAGTTTCATCACATAAGAAAAGCAATCGCCACCTTCTTGGCAGGCCCAGCAGCGATAACTCTGTCGATCGGGATACACATGAAATGACGGCGAGTGGTCGTCGTGAAACGGGCACAGTCCGATGTAGTCGTGTCCACCTCGAATCGGTTTCAGCGAAACCGAGCTGCTGACGAGGTCGACAAGGTCGGTCCGCGAGCGCACCTGCTCTTTGAACTCAACCCATTGCAGATCGGACACGCGGCACTCCGAGCGGAAGGGAAGAAATGGGGGCGAGAAATGGGCGAGAATCTCGGTGACTTGAACAATCGAAGCAGGCGATAAGATTGGAACTTCGACTGCACTTGGCAAGTGGATGGTTGTTCAAGTCTGGGGAACGAGATTCGGTTGCCGCGTCCGCCCTCAATTCTACAACACGCCAGGCCGCGAGCAAGAAATCGAGTCGCAAGTTCGGATCATTGGTCGGATCGTAACCCACTATTTGACAAACACTTAAAACTCGACCCCATCGCGCAAGTCTCCGTCAATCGTCACTGATCGCCTGTGCGAGCGGCCTTGCCCGACCGCCCAATTCCACCCAACCGGCACACGGAATGCCCTTCGAATTGGACACCTGGTATGCAGGAGATTCGGGGATGGGGAAGCCGTCGTCGCGTTCGGCCTGCATGTCGCGAAACGTGGACGAGACAAACACGCGGATGACTCGGTCGTCCTGTGGCGTGTGTGGCATTGTGCCGAGAGGAAGCGAGGAGAACTCGGGATCGTTCGTCATTGCAGGTGGCTCGTTTGAATCCGGAAACCGACAGTTGGATCGCTTTCAGCCAGGATACAAGCGTGCCATGGCGATTAAAGTCATCTAAAGAGTCGACACGATCGGCATTGATTCGCGTGCGGCGTGCAAAGACTTCTGCCGCACTGACAACCCTCCGAGGGCAAAGAAAAGGGGGACGCAGCGCATTGTTTCGCAGTTGGCCACTGCAGAAGGTTTCTTTCCAGATGCCGTACTTCGACGAGTTGCATCTGGACGGCAGACACATCCCGGTCTGGAAGATGACCACGTTCGCGCATGCGTCGGCCAACGAGCGATGGAGCCTGCCGATCGATCTGTGGGGCAAGGGCGAGGACTTCTATTGGTACTGCAATTGGGGCACGTGCCAAACCACGCAGCTCGACAAGCGGTTTGTGGCGGACATCACGCTCTACGCCAAACTGCTGCGAAGCTTTTCGCGAAGCAAGCCGTACGTGATCAACAAGTACGACTTTTACCGTCCGCGAAACATGATGGCCGAAGCCGCCGCACTGGGCATGATGGCCGGCGCGATCGCGGTCCCGTACGGAACGAAAGAAGACCGCCGAGTCATGCTGCGGTACACAAACTTCCTGAAAACTCACAGAGATCTGTTCGCTTCCCAAAACGGGAAGACGGTCTCGGACGTGCTGATGGTTCATCCGCGAACTGCCATCCATCACGGTCGAGCCGACGGACTGGAGATGATCGAGGTCGCCGGGCGGACCATGCTCACTGACCACATTCAGCTCGATTTCACGCCCGACGATTTGCTGAAGACGACGGACCTCGCCGAGTATAAAGCGGTCGTCGTGGCGGATTCGATGGGTTTGGACGCTCAGCAATTGGCGAAGTACGAAGCTGCGGGCGGCCACGTCATCGCGGTGCCTCGAACTGACACGGCTGCACGTGATCCGTTGTGGAAACAGGTCGGAGCGACGGTCGTCGCCGGACTGACACCACACACCGGCGGCACTGCGGAAGCCAAGCCGTTTCGCGATCAACTGCTGAAAGCACTCGCCAATCGCCACGCTCAATTCGACGGTCCGTACACCGTCGAGCCGCACGTGTATCGCCAGGCAAAGCAGCTCATCGTGCATCTCGTGAATTACAATCGTGACGAGAAAGCAACGGGCAAAGCCATCGTCGAACGTGAAGCTCCAATCGCCGCCCCAAGAGTCGGCATGCGGCTGCGGCTTACTCCCGGCGAGCGAGTTACGCAGGTTACGTTCTTAGACCCAGATGCCGACGGCCGCCAAGTCGTGGAGTTCAAGCAACAGTCGCAGATTCTGACTCTGACAACACCGTCGTTCCTGACGTATGGCGTGTGCCGGATCGAACTGGCAGTAGATCGATAATTCGTTTGCCGCAATGCAAACTACCGATACCTGCTCCGGCGAGCGATACGTGAATTGCATCGACCAGAAATAACGTGAACGACTCCGCGAGCAGATGACACTGAGGAGTTTCGTTTTGCCCACCACATCAATCAGTCTGCTGGATCGAGCGTGCATGGATTCCGAATCGGAATCGTGGGAGCGGCTTGCCGGAATCTATTCGCCGTTGTTGCGAGTTTGGATTTGCAAGTACGAATTGCAGACCTCTGATGCGGATGATGTGCTCCAAGAAGTGTTGATGGCTCTGGCTCAAGAATTGCCAACGTTCAAGCACTCGGGCCGCCCGGGCGCGTTCCGAAGCTGGTTACGGACAATCTTGGTTCATCGGCTACAGAACTTCTGGCGTTCCCGGAAGTACCGACCCGTCGCAACCGGCGGAAGTAGCCTGCTTGATCGACTGCATGAACTCGAAGACGAGACCAGCTCGGCCAGTCGCTTTTGGAACGCTGAGCACGATCGACATGTCCTGTCGCAACTCATGAAGCAGATTCGGCCACGGTTTCAGGATGCGACCTGGGAAGCGTTTTACCGTCAGATGTTTGGTGGCGAAACGGCGGTGGTCGTGGCTGCATCTCTGAAAACGCCCGTGCATTCGGTTTATGTCGCGAAGAGTCGTGTTCTGAATTTGCTGCGGCAGGAAGCCGCCGGCCTGGTTGATAGCCTGTAATCACCATTTCGATTTGTTTTGAATTTCCGCGTGAGATTCTGAGCCGCCATGTTCTTTCTGTTGAGACCCTTTCAGGAGAGCAATCAATGAGCGAACACGGCGCCAATCACCCGCAACTTGACGTCCTTGTGGATTTCGGACTCGGCAAGCTGGAGCTGAAGGAATCGTCTTGGATCGAGGAGCACCTCAGCGAATGCTCGGACTGCTGCGACACGTTGCACAATCTCGCGGACGACACTTTCACCGGTATTGTCCGATCGGTCGAACCGCAGCCAGAGTCAATGGCCGAGGTGTCTTCCGACAGCCCCGCCACCATCTGTGAATCCAATTTCGCGGGTGATAGTCAGCCGGCGAGTCTCCCCGAGTCGCACGCGAGCGGCCCGGGCAACGTCTCAAACGATTCGGCAACCGTACTCTCGGAATTCGATGGCGCCCCTGACGGACCAGACCTTCCACAAGACCTTCTAGACCATCCTCGGTATCGGATTGTCGAACTGATTGGCAAAGGCGGCATGGGCAACGTCTACCGGGCCGAGCACACGCTGATGAATCGGTCTGTCGCGCTGAAACTCATCAACTCGCAGTTCGTGAAGCACCCTCAGGCGGTAGCACGATTTCAACGCGAGGGACAAGCGGCAGCCCAGTTGG
>JAQBZS010000137.1 GCA_027622115.1 Planctomycetota bacterium
CTGCGGACGGCAGCCGTGTTCTTGCGGATCTCTTCGCAAAATTCGCCCAAAGCCACGCGTAACGGATTACTGGCGTCGGCGACGGAACTGGAATCGGAAGCGCTTCGCGTGCAGGCGGGGAGTCGGAATTCCGTGACGGCTCTCGATCAAACATTCGCCAGAGCCGAATACGCTTTGGCCCGACACCACCACGCGGCCGCGACGGAATCTTGGGGCAAAAAACAGACCCGCGTCGTCGGATACCGGATGAAAGCCGCCGCCAACTCGGCGGAACGCGCGACCGTGTGGACGGGTCAGAAAGTGGGCGAAGGTGCAAAGGGTGCGTACCAGGGAGCCCGAACCTTAAGCGGCGGGCTGATCGAGGGCAGCGGTTTTGTCGTCGACCAAGTCGGCAAGGGACTCGGAGCCGTTGGGGACCACATCTTCCAACTCGGCAAAAAAGTGTCGCCCCAACCGGTGTCTCCCCAATCGTTGAAACGTTTGACTGAGCCTCGCCGCGACTTTCCGGATTGCCCGTTAGGTTATCGCGGTGCAGGTGCAGATCGCCCGGTTCGGATCGATCCTCCGCGCCGGGCGTTTTTTTTGCCGTAACGGATTTCGGAGAGGACAAAGGGATCCTACTCACAGTTCACGAAAAAGGCCAAACTTCACCAAGACCAAGGATGTGAAGCATGGCCGGGATGCCGACAAATTTGCCGGGCGAGCGAAGCAGGCCGCCTGACAAGTCGGAGCCAAGCGTTACTATGGAACTTCGCGCCGTGGCATCCCGGCGCGACGAAGCGTCACCGCTGGCAAAGCCCCGAATGAGCGTTTGAATCAGCACCGTTACCACGATAACTGGCTTGAAAACCTGCTCGATTCTGCATCCTGCCGCAGGCACTTCGGTGTCGTCCCCCAAACCGTGACAGTGAGGAAAAAATGAATCCAACATGCGCCAGGCTGACTCACCAGGCGACTCTTCGAACACAGCGACGATTCACGATTGCGGCACTCATGGCGTTGGCGTGTTCCCCGCAAGGCTTCGCGGAACAGCCGGCGGTCCCGAAGTACTCCGAGCACCAGGATCTGGGCTATTACCTGGATTCGAAAGGAAAGCGGCAAAGCATCGAAGCGGTTCAGGAATGGCAAATTCGGAAAGCGCATGTGATCGCGCATCTGGAAAGCGTCATGGGGCCGCTGCCTCGACCCAAGTCGCCCGTCAAACTTGGAACCAAGACCTTGGAAGAAACTCAATTGCCGAATGGGCTCGTCCGTCGCAAATTGCAATATCACACGGACTCGGAATCGCGCACGTTAAATGCTTATCTCTTCATTCCGCCCGACGTTTTGTCGACATCTTCGAAGCCAAAGCGGCCGGCCGTGCTGTGCCTGCATCAGACAACTCGGATCGGCAAACAAGAGCCGGCCGGGATGGGCGGCAATCCGAACCTGCATTATGCCTTACATTTGGCTCGTCGCGGATTCGTGACGCTCGCGCCGGATTATCCGTCGTTCGGTGACTACACTTACGACTTCGCTCCGGACAAGGGCTATGTGAGCGGAACCATGAAAGCGGTTTACGACAACGTGCGGGCCATCGATCTGTTGCAGTCACTGCCGTATGTGGACGGCGAACGCATCGGCTGCATCGGCCATTCGCTCGGGGGACACAACACGATGTTCACGGCGGCGTTCGAGCCGCGAATCAAGGTGCTGGTCTCAAACTGCGGCTTCACCAGATTTCATAAGTACTACAACGGTCGAATCGCGGGTTGGACGAGCACCCGCTACATGCCGCGCATCGCCGACATATATCAAAACAACGCGGACTTGGTGCCGTTCGACTTCACGGAAATCGTGGCGTCGTTCGCTCCGAGACCGTTTCTTGCGAGCGCGCCGATTCGCGACAGTAATTTCGAAGTGTCGGGCGTGCGGGACGTAATCCAGTCCGCCGCACCGATTTATGCGCTGTACGGCAAACGAGATCATCTCTTAGCCAACTATCCCAACTCAGCCCACGACTTCCCGGAGGACGCTCGCCGCGTGGCTTACGACTTCCTTGACAAGCATTTGCGGGCTGCCGTCGACGATCGGTGAATTCGGCGGGGTCGGGCTTACGGCTTTCAGATTTGGCGGCGTTCGACGACGCGGTCTGACTACAGGCAAGTGTCTGAAACCCAACTCCCGAATTCAGGAATTGTCTCAGGAAGTCGTGCGCCAGAATCAACGGAAGTCGTCTGGGATGGACAATGCCCGCATCGAGCGGGGCGACACGATCCGTGATCCGAAGTTGCTCGCCGACGACCGGCTGATGACGTTTGAAGTGGTCGTCGCCTATCCGCCGTTCTCGCTCGACAGCGAGATGAATTCGTCTGGTTTGATTGTCAGAACCGAACACTCGATTTGGTCAAGCACACGCTCGGCGGTGTTGCCCATCAATGCCCCCGCCACACCCGTTCGAGCGAGGGTCCCCATCACGATCAGGTCAATGTCTTGCTGCTTCGCCAGTTCTGAAATCGCATGTCCGGCTCCAACCGGGTCGTCCAGCAAATGGACATGCTCGGATCGGTGATTCAATTCGTAAGACGACAGGAAGCCGTCGAGAACCGCAGCGACTTCTACCTCCGCCTTCCGCTGGATTTGGTCGAATTCACCAGGTTTAAGCCTGGACTTCACCACGCTTCCCCCGAAGACGTTCCAAGCGTGAACGACGTGGAACTGGCCACTCTCGTAATCGGCGACGGACATTCCCAAATCCATGATCATCTTGTTGATGCGATCGCGAGTTGGGTCGTGGGGCGCGGGGTCGATCGCAGCCAGGACTCGGGCGAATCGCGGCGGTACGTCGGGCCGAACGAGCCACACGGCACACGGACACTTGCGGAGCAAACGCATACTCGTCGTACCGAAGAATCCCGTTCGTTGGCTGTGCGAGCCTTTGGTCACTCGCACCACCAAATCGTGACCTGACCGCAAGACCTCCTGCATAATCTCGAAGGACGTTTTTCCGGAGAGGACCGTGGTCGCGACATCGAACCCTTGATCACGCAGCGGTACGGCGAGTGACTCAAGGTTCCGGCGTTTGTCGTCCGCAAGAACTTGCTGCATGTGTTCGGCATCCGCCATTGCCAATCGCACGATCCACGGCAACTCCGGCACGACCTCCACGAGTTTCAATCTCGCCTGATTATGCTCAGCCAAGCGGACAGCCCATTGCAAAGCGGGATGTTTCTCAAATCGCGTATCAATCGGCACGAGGATGTTCTGAAAGCGTTTCATGACTGAGTCCTGTTCTTTTGAGGAAATTGGTATCGATCGCCCGCTTTGGGAAATCATGTCACCGAGTGAGCGGCACGGAGGTCTTGTCGTTTTCGCGAGAAGGCCTTTTCAGCTTCCACCAACAGAAGCAGCAGCACGGAGGCGGCCAGCACTCGCAGCCACATCCACACATCGAGCGGCTGCACATTGAAAAGGGAATTCGCAACCGGCCAGTACGTAAACACGAGCTGGAACACGACCACGGTCAAGACGCCCCACCAAACGATGGGATTGCCAAAGAATCCAGATCGATTGAGGATCGAGTCCGTCAGATGTCGGCTGTTGAATAGGTACGCTACTTCGAAGAACACGATCGCGTTCACCGCGACTGCCCGGGCCACTTCTAGACTGGTGCCGACTTGCAGTTCGTAGAGGAACAGGCCGAATGTTCCCAGGGCCATTAGCAGCGAGACATACAGGATTCTCCAGACAAGGCTGCGGTCAATCAGTGCTGAGTGGGGCTCGCGCGGTGGCAGACGCATGACATCATGATCCACCGGCTCGAAGGCCAGCGTGATAGCCAGAGCCACCGTCGTCACAAGATTGATCCACAAGATGTGCAGCGGCAAGATCGGGAGGAGGGTTCCCAATAACAGCGCGGCCACGAGTGTCACGCACTCGCCGCCATTGGTCGGAAGAATAAACAGGATCGTTTTCTTGAGGTTGTTGAACACCGTGCGGCCTTCTTCGACGGCGCGCTCGATGCTCGCAAAATTGTCGTCAAGCAACACCATTTCGGCGGCTTCTTTCGACACATCAGTGCCCGTAATTCCCATGGCCACGCCGATGTCTGCCTGCTTCAGCGCGGGCGCGTCGTTCACTCCGTCGCCTGTCATGGCAACGATGTGACCCTGCCTCTGGAGCGACTGCACGAACTTGAGTTTGTGAGCGGGAGAAACACGGGCAAAGACGTCCGTCTCGGAAACGGCTCGGTCAAAGTCCGCTTCGCTCAGACGGTCAAGTTCCATGCCGGTCATCGCGGCGGTGCCGTCGCTGATGCCGATCTGCCGTCCAATCGCGCGGGCGGTCGTGACATGGTCGCCGGTAATCATTTTCACGCGGATGCCGGCCGCATGGCATTTCTCAATCGCGTCGATCGCTTCCTGTCGCGGCGGATCCAGCATGCCCACCAGACCAAGGAGTGCGAAATCACTCTCCACATCGTCAAAATCTAGAACGACATCCTGCGGGTTGTGTTGCTTCTTCGCGATCGCAAGAACACGCATTCCCGCAGTCGCCAGATTCTCGACCGCGTCCTGCCATTTCTGAATCTCAATCGGTTCGTCGGTTTTCCACTCGTGTGTACAGCGAGCAAGAACGGCTTCGGGGGAACCCTTCACATAGATCACGGCATGGCCCGATTCATCGCGGTGCAGCGTCGCCATGTATTGCAATTCAGACTCGAACGGAATCTCGTCTGTCCGTGGCCAATTGGCGGACAACTCGTGAAGAGAAGAGCCGAATTTGCTTGCCAATACCAATAGCGCGCCTTCGGTCGGATCCCCGTCGATCTTCCACCGATCATCCTCGTGACGCAGACCAGAGTCATTGCACAGCGCGGCCGCCTGGACTAATTCGGCCAGCGCTGGCGCGTCAACGGGAGTGACCTCGTTTCCGTTTTCGTCCGTCACGACTCCAGTGGGATCGTAGCCCGACCCGGATACTGAAAATCGGCCATCAACGGACACGATGTGTGTCACGGTCACTTCGTTCCGCGTCAGCGTCCCGGTCTTGTCCGTGCAGATAACCGTCGCACTGCCGAGGGCTTCCACTGCGGGAAGTTTGCGAATCACAGCGTTCCGTGTCGCCATGCGCTTCACGCCGATTGCCAGCGCGATCGTCATGATTGCGGGCAGACCTTCCGGGATCGCCGAAACAGCGACTGCCACCGCGACCATGAGCATCTGCATTGCCTCTTGGCCGGACAGAATTCCCGCCAGAAAAATCGCCACACAGAACAGCACGATGGCGACCGTGATGACCTTGCTGAATTGCGCGAGTCGCCGAATCAGAGGTGTATCGACGCCCTCCACCTCATGCAGCATGTAGGCAATGTGACCGATCTGAGTCCTGTCTCCGGTCTCCGTGACAATGCCGGCCGCAGTGCCAGTCGTGACCAGTGTCCCGGCAAAAGCGAGATTCAGCCGGTCCGCCAGCGGGACGTCCCCGTCAAGAGTGTCGATGGATTTAGTCACCGACATGGACTCGCCCGTCAACGGGGCTTCGTCAATTTGCAGATTCTTAAGCCGGAATAGCCGGAGATCAGCAGGTATCTTGTCACCACTTTGCAGAAACACCACGTCACCGGGGACTAGTTCCATGGCCGACACGGTGGTCTTCACGCCGTCACGCAATGCGATCGCCGTGGGGCTCAGCATCTGCCTCAGGGATTCGATCGCCTGTTCGGCCTTCATTTCCTGAATGAAGCCGATAATGGCATTGATGACGACCACGCCAAGAATGACTCCGGTGTCGACCCAGTGGTTCAGCAACCCCGTCGCGACTGCTGTGATGAGCAGCACATAGATCAACGGATTGTGAAATTGCAGCAGTAACTTCATCCAGCCACTGGTGCTTCTCCGCTCGCGCAACTGATTCGGACCGTACTGTGCGAGCCGCTGTCTTGCTTCGTCGGAAACGAGCCCGTCGATCGAGGAATCCAGGGCGTCCGCAACTTCATCAACGGACATGAGATACGAACCTCGATCGGCATCATGCCTATCGAAACGTACTTCCGTTTCGCGCACGGCGTGAGGGGCGCAGTCTCTGGCCAATTTCGCTGTGCCACTGTCCGCAACAACGTTTTCCATCGTTCGATTCGTCCTTCTCACACTTGAGCACCGCGGGTAGTCGCAGGTGCGAATTGCACGAGAGCGAAGGCGATGCCGGTCGTTGCCTTGGAAATGCAAAGCTCACGCCAACCGTGCCGAATCCCTTTCGACTGCGGCTGATTGGCTTTTCATGCGGCACTGATCGCTGTTGCGAATGCAACTCTTCGTTCTCGATCGAGAACAACAGCGCGAGTCGCCATTCGGTGTCGTGCATTACCGCACACTTACGAGCGGATGCGGGCGTCGCCGCACTCGTTAGCGCGTATCAGGTCACATGCTTCGACGGATTGGGAGGCGGTGACGGGTAGTAACACTCCAATGCATGAATCCGTAACGACTGGCACGGCCATTGCCATGTCGTCAAATCAACCGTGCAATCGTCTCTATCACATCCGTAAGGACGACTCGCCGCATGAAACTGGAGCACCACATTCAAGCGGACACATTGGCTCGCAAGCGGATGTTGTCGGCGGATGCGCGAAGGAGTGGCTGCGACTGTCCTCGCCAATACCAGGTGACCGGGGAACAGCCAGGCCATGTCACGAGTTGCCACTCCGTCGACACTCGACACGAGCCGTGAACGTTCACGAAATCGGCTTTGCAATCATTCGAAGACTTGACGGAAGCAGCCGTGCCAGCAACTGATCCATCAATACCAATTACCCAGACAATGGCAAAAGCCGACGAGCGGCTGTGGCAACGGCATCGAGTGGTCTGGTCGGCGACGCTCTTCGGACCACTCGCCACGACAGGCATCGTGATCGGCGTCGTGTCTTTGAACGCCGGTGCCGAGTACACGATGCGACTGCTGACCGCCGCACTTGCCGGGCTGTTCCTGTTTGGGCGATTCATCATCCTTGGCGGACTTGATCCCGAGGTCGCGGAAGTCACTGGCAGCCTCACGTCAGCGCAGCTTTTCGCCATGGTCACATACCTCGACTTGACCGTGGCCGCAGTGCTCGTTTTTCACGCAGGGGCATTGTTCCGTTTGCCGTGGTTTGGTTCACGTGCGAAGGCGCTGGTTAACGACGCCGAATTTCTGATTCACTCGCAGCCGTGGGTCCGGCGGGCGACCTTCGTCGGGCTCGTGCTGTTCGTGGCGATTCCGCTGGCGGCGATGGGGAGCGTCGGTGGGACAATCCTCGGCCGGATGTTGGGTGTCAGCCGGCCTCGAATCTTCCTCGCAATTCTCATGGGCAGCCTGCTTGGCAACGGCATCATGTGGCTGGGATCGGACCTCGTTAATAGCGTCGTTGACAAGCACCATCCGGTCGTGCGCTTTGGGGGTGTTGCCTTGATCGGATGCCTCATTGCACTCATCGAGTTCACTTTTCGCAGAGTGAGACGGAGCCAATCGGAAGGCCAAAAGATGGATCAGCATTCGGTGACGTAACCGTGGCAGAGTTGGCTGCAGCCGGTCAACCATAACGAGAAGTGAATGATGCAACGCCTTTGGACCATAGCCGGGCTGCTGTTGTCGTTGACGTTGATCGGGGCCGTGGGCTTTCACGTAACCACCGGGGCGAGGTGGATCGACTGCATCTATATGGCTGTCATCACGCTAAGCACCGTGGGCTATCGCGAAGCCGTACCCCTGGGTGATGGCGGGAAACTGTTCGTCATTCTTTTTCTCATTCTGGGTTTGGGCACGTTTACATACAGCGCCTTTCAGCTTGGTCAATTGATCGTTAGTGCCGAATTCCGATCCCTGCTGGAGAAACGACGCATGGCTCGTTCCATCAACGAACTCAGCAACCACTACATTGTGTGCGGATTGGGGCGAGTTGGCCGAACTGTTTGCGGCTACCTTGACGAGCGCGGCACGGACTTTGTCGTGATCGACCACAACGAAGATCGATTGCGGTCACGATGCCACGAGAAGCACTGGCCATTCATCATCGGAGATGCCACAAACGACGATGTCTTGATCCAAGCTGGCATCGGCAAGGCCCAAGCGTTGGCCTCCGTTCTGCCGACCGACGCCGACAACGTCTATGTCGTGCTGTCCGCAAGGATGCTCAACACCGCCATACAGATCATCGTGCGCGCCAGCGACGAACGAGCGATCGAGAAACTCGAACGAGCGGGAGCAAATCGCGTGATCAGCCCGTTGACCACCGGCGGTGTGAAGATGGCCCGGTTCATGCTGAACCCCAGCATCGAGGACTTCCTGGAGATCGCCGACAGTCACGGCAACGATCTCGAACTGGCGGACATCCAAGTCACCGAAGGCAGCACCTACATCGGCCAGCGTCTCGACGATACGAATCTTCGGCAGAACGGCGTGATGATCATTGGAATCCGCCGGTCGGATGGAGAACGCCTGATGCCACCACCCGGTGATGCGCTGATCCACGAGGGCGATTCACTGTTCGCCTTTGGAACTGCGGATTCCGTCAATCGAATGATGCGAGTCTAAACCCGATGATGACATTGCTCTTCCACTTCGCAGCACTCATGGCCGTCATCATGGTGGCTGGTTCTTATCTCGCACGGTTCGCCGATCAACTTGGCGAACGGATGGGGTTGGGCCGATCGATGGCGGGAATCCTCTTGTTGGCCGTGGCGACGAGTCTGCCGGAACTAGCTGTCAGTTGTCATGCCGTCATGATCCCGGCCGTGGACCTGGCAGTCGGAGATATGTTGGGCAGTTGCCTGTTCAACTTGTTGATCTTGGCCGTGTTGGATCTCACCACCAAAACGCCAGGCAGCATGTTGTCTCGCTCCGCCGCGGCCCATGCGATTTCGGCGACGTCCAGTATGCTGCTGACTTCCGTGGCGCTGTTGTTTCTGTTGGTCGACCTTCCGTGGAGCATCGGACGGGTGGGGCTAGGCAGCATCACGATTCTTTTCGTGTATCTCCTCTGCCTGCGACTGATCTATTTCGACCAGCGCTTCGAACGCGCCGATGAGCCCCCCGCCGAAAGCAATCCTCGTCCACTTTGGCGGATCGTAACCGGCTACGTGCTTGCGACCGCAGCGATTCTGCTCACCGCTCCACTACTGGCGGAGCTTGCGCATCAGCTTTCCATCGTGACGGGGCTTGGTGGGACCTTCATCGGAACAACGCTTGTCGCGCTCGCCACGTCGCTGCCCGAAATCTCGACGACCTGGGCAGCCATTCGCATGGGGGCTTCGGAGATGGCCATCGGCAACATCCTGGGCAGCAATTCGTTCAACATCGTGGTGTTGTTCGCGGTCGACTTGTGCTACGCGGAGCCGTTGTTGGCGGCGGCGGCGCAGACACACGCGATTACCGCTGCCTCGGTGATTGTGATTACGGCGTTGGTGACGCTCGGCATGCTTTACCGAGCCGAGAAGCGGTTCTGGATTATCGAACCGGATGCGGTCTTGGTGATACTTGCGGTGTTTGGGGCATTGGCCTTGGTGTACTGGTCGGGATAGAGCACCAACAGAAATCGAGAATATAAGCACGTCGTGCCCGCGTTCGGGAGGGCACGTTCCACTACGCGGACGACGTAGAGACTGCAATGTCAGGCACAGCCTGACCTACGTCTGCCAATAAAAAAGGCCCAACTCTCCAGCTGGGCCTTTTCGTTTTTTTGTGCCGCGAGGTCGAATTACACCAACTCGCGGATGAGTTCCCGTTCCTCGACCAAATACTGTGGGCGACCGTTGGGGTCGATCAAAGTGGTCGTGTTGGCGTCGATGCCAAGTTGGTGATAGACCGTGTGGAAGATATTTTGCAAATGCACGGGGTTATCTTGAGGGCGTTCGCCCAGCCGATTCGTGGCTCCGATCGCCTGACCGTGTCGCATGCCGCCGCCGCCGAGGAAGAAGAACCCGGCTTGTGGCCAGTGGTCTCGTCCATTGCCGCCGTTGATACGCGGGGTCCGCCCGAATTCGCCCGACATCATGATGATCGTGTCGTCAAGTCGACCGTGAGCGTCCAAGTCCTCGATCAAGGCTGCCATCGATTGGCTGAGTTGCGGCAACTTGCTGCGCATGGCGTTGAAGTTGTTGCCGTGCGTGTCCCATCCGCCGATCGAAATCGCCACGGAACGGACGCCGGTGTCCAACAATCGCCGAGCCGTCAAAAACGAACTGTGCGGATAGCGGCTGCGATTGCGAGGATCTTCGTTGTCCAGGTCCAATGCCTTGTAAACTTCGCCGGACGTAATCATGCCGACGGCGCGATCATTGAAGCTGTCCAACGCGGTCATCATGCCGCTGCGATCGATGTCTCGCCGTAGTCGATCGAGTCCGCCCAACAATTCGTTGCGGTCGTCGAGTCGGCTGACGCTGACGCTTTGATGCAGTTTCAGATTGCCGCGACCGGTGCCGTCCGGTCGATAGGCCGCGTTGACTTGGCCGAGGAATCCCGGTCGCGTCCAGCCGTTGAGATCCACGTGCGTGGGTGCGGTGCCGGCCGGCGTCGTTTGGGATGCACCGAACACCTTGGACATCACCGAGCCGATGCCCGGTCGTCCGCCCATCGACGGCAGCGAAGTCTCGTTCCAGCCTGAATCTGATTGCCGAGCGCTGTGCTCGTTTCGCAATCCTGCAACAGAACGAACGACGGAAAATTTATCACCCACCGACGCCAACTCAGGCATCAGTTCGCAGATTTCGAGGCCAGCCGACTTCGTCTGAATCGGACGAAATTCGCCCCGATACTCCTTGGGAGCGTTCGGCTTGAGGTCGAACGTGTCCATGTGGGTTGGACCGCCGCCGAGGAAAATGTTGACAATTGACTTACCTGTCGCCGCAGAACCCGCTTGGGCTTCGGCACGCAACAGGTCGGCCAGAGTCAGCCCGCCAATCGCCAAGCCACCGATCCGCAGAAAATCGCGACGGGGAATGCCGTCGCAATAACTGTGAGAGCCACTGACAAAATCGAGCATTGTGTTTGACCTTTGAAAAATTGGTTCAGATCCCATCCGTGAGTGGTTCCCGGCCAAGAATCAATCGACGTGCAAAGTGTTTGCGATCGAATTTCACAGCCGAGCCAAGCCAGCCAGTTTATCAGATCGGCGCTTCGCATCAATCGACGTTGATATTTTGGGGGATCGGAGGGTGCATGTCAGCTTTTGCGCGCAGACGGATCACGTCGTGGACGTCAATAGGGGTAATCTTCGA
>JAQBZS010000138.1 GCA_027622115.1 Planctomycetota bacterium
CCGATTGCGGCGTCGAGACCGGGGAGCGACCGCTCGGACGCATCCACTTTGATGGTTCCGAACCCGTTGCAGTCGGGGCATGCGCCGAGCGGGCTATTGAAACTCAGCAGTCTGGGTTCCGGATTGGCGAATTCGGAACCACAACCCGCACACCGGACGGATGCGTCAAAGCGGACGACGTGCCAAGGGCGACCGTCGATCTCAACGGCATCGACCTGCCAGGCTTCGATCCCGGCGTTCACTTCCGGCGGCTGTTCGCAGATCAATTCGCAGCGCTCGTGCCCCGCATGAAACGCCAACTCAAGGCTGTCCAGCAGCCGCCCATCGCCGGCGTTCCCCGCCACCAATCGATCCACGACGACCAGCAGTTCCGTTGCCTCAGTCGCAGTCTCCGCGAAATCCGATCCCACGAATTCCTGCAGCGTGAGTGTCCGACCATCGGCGATCGCCCGCGTGAACCCGTCTTCGATCAATTCGACCGCGAGATCGCGACGCGTTGGTTTCGGTGTTTGACCCGCACCGGCTGCAGACGGATCGCTCACGGGAAAGGCGATTTGAAAGCGAGTCCCATCCGGCAGGCGCGAGACGCATTCGACCACGTGGTTCGGCGAATCTCGGCGAACTTCGATCTCGCATTCCGGACAAACAATCCGCCCGATTGCCGCGAACAACAGCCGCAAGCGGTCGTGAATTTCCGTCGTCGTGGCCAATGTGGAGCGACTACCGACATTGACGCTGTGCTGTCGCAGGGCGATCGCCGGTGGAATGCGTTCGATGCTGTCGGCGTCTGGTTTTTCCAGCCGATCCAGAAACTGTCTCGCGTAGGCGGAGAAGCCCTCGATGTACCGCCGCTGACCCTCCGCATACAGCGTGTCGAACGCGAGACTGCTTTTCCCCGAACCGCTGACGCCCACGATCACCACGAGCTTCTTGACGGGAATGTCGGCATTGATGCCCTTCAGGTTGTGGACTCGAACGCCACGCAGCTCGATCGATTGGTTCATGCGAATGCCTGGATCGAATGTCGACTTCTTGTTTATTCAACGATTGAGGGTACGTGATACGAATAAAAACAGCCTGTAAATTGGCCGTTTGGGCGTTAGCCCCATGGTCCAAGAGTTGTGAGCCGCAACGCGTAAGCGGCCGGGCACCGAGCTATGCCCGAGGCCTTACGGCCAACGGCTCACCCACGAAGACCCACAACTCTTGGACCATTGGGCGTTAGCCCCGGTTTTTCCCACGTTTGACCGAAACCGTGGCTAACGTCAAACCGGCTAATGAATATCCAGGCTCGGCCGCCCACTCACCTGCGGAGCGACGGCCACACTCCGGCATGGGATTGTAAGTCCCTGGAGCTTGGGGACGAAGCAGCCCACAATTGGGCATCGCGAATCCGCTCGCGCGTCATTCAACTCATGAGGAGGCCGCCGTGTTCAAGTCGCTGGTTACTCTTGCCGCCGTTCTGTGTGCCTGTCCGACGTTTGCCGGATCACCCGTCTGGAACGTCCTCGATGGTCCGTCGAAGGACGTTCGATTGGGAACGCCACGAAACCTGAACGATGCGTATCACCCCTGGAAGCCGACGCAGAAGACCGTTGCTGCATGGAACACCGAAGCTCAGCGGATTCGCGAACAATTGCTGGTCGCCTGCGGTTTGTGGCCCATGCCCGTAAAGCAGCCGCTGAAACCCGTCATTCACGGCAAGATCGACCGCGACGATTACACCGTCGAAAAAGTCTACTTCGCATCGCATCCGGGGCATTACGTCACCGGGAATCTTTACCGGCCCAAGAACATCAAGGGCAAGATTCCCGCGATCCTTTCACCGCACGGGCATTGGTCCAACGGTCGGTTCTATGACGCCGGTGACAACACGGCCAAAGCACAAATCGCCCAAAGCGGCGAGACGTTCATGTCCGGCGGTCGATTCCCGTTGCAGGCTCGCATGGTGCATCTGGCACGCTTGGGTTGCACGGTGTTTCATTACGACATGGTCGGCTACGCGGACAGCAAATCGATCAACCACCGCACCGGCTACATGGACGCGACCGCCGGATTGCATCTGCAAAACCTGTTGGGCCTGCAAACGTTCAACTCGATTCGAGCCCTTGATTTTGTGCAATCGCTGCCGGAAGTCGACCCGCATCGCATCGGCGTCACGGGGGCGAGTGGCGGCGGCACGCAGACCTTCATGCTGTGTGCGATCGATCCGCGGCCGACCGTGGCGTTTCCGGCGGTGATGGTTTCGACCGGCATGCAGGGCGGCTGTGTGTGTGAAAACTCGGCCTACATGCGGCAGGGCATCAACAACATCGCCATCGCCGCGTTGTTCGCGCCCAAACCCATGGCTCTCAGCGGAGCCGACGATTGGACCATCGACATCGAAACGAAGGGCTTGCCGGAACTGCGATACGTCTATGGGTTGTTCGGCAAGAAGGACTACGTGCATGCAAAGTGCTATCCGCAGTTCAAACACAACTACAACCAAGTCTCTCGCGAGATGATGTATGCGTGGTTCGCGACGTATTTGGAATTGGACAAGCAGTCCTTCAAAGAACGAGATTTCAAACCGGTCCCGCCGGCCGATCTGTCGGTCTTCGACAAGGCCCACCCCATCCCCGCCGATTCCAAGTCGCCCGCCGCATTGAAGGCGTACCTCGCGGAGACTTCGCGGGCGGCGTACTCCAAGCTGCTGCCGAAAACCGCAGCGGACGTTGAAAACTATCAGCAAGTCGTCGGCGGTGCGGCCCGAGTCATGCTCGACGGTGGTGTTTCCCGGAACGAGCTGGAAGTTGTCCGCAAATCGACATCAACGATCGACGGCGTGGTCATTATTCGCGGCACTCTGAGTCGCAAAGCCAGCGGCGAAGAGATTCCCTACCTCCGACTGACGCCTGACGGAACTCGCGCCGAGGATCTGAGCGGCTGCGTTGTTTGGATCGATGGACAAGGCAAGCGAAGCCTGTTCGACAAGAACGGCACACTTCAACCGTTTGTGAAACAGTTGCTCGCTGCCAAAAAGAGCGTCGTTGCCGCCGATGTGTTTCGCACGGGTGAGCTGACGAAGCCTGATCTCGCGAAAGTGAATACGGGCTACCAAGGCTACACGCATGGATATAACCGCACGATCATCGCCAATCGTGTCCGCGATATTCTGTCCGTCGTCGCGTCCGTCGAGCAGAAAACTCAACCGGTGGACTTGGTCGGAACACACGGAGCCGGAGCCTGGGTGCTGTTGGCTCGCGGCTTGGTGCGGCAGGATGTTCGGCGGACGATCGCCGACGTCGTCGGCATTCATTTCGGCAAACTGACATCAACGTCGGATGAAAACTATTTACCAGGCGCGCTCAAATACGGCGGCTTGGGTGGACTGGCCGCGCTGGCGGTTCCCGCACAATTGTCGATCGCCGGCTTGCAGGGTGGTGCGGAAACGGAATTCGAACCGCTCCTCAAGGTCGCCAAAGCGGCGAATGGTAGGATCGATTTCCGAATTTCTTTCACGGATCAAGAAGTCGTCGCGACTCTGCTCAAGTAGATTGAGCAGCTATCGCCGCCGCGTTTTCGAACCGCGTAGCGGTGGCATGTCACCGCGTTGCAGTTCTATCGCGTGACGTCGCTTCGCGACTCAAGACGCCCTTGTTTTGATTAGACGAGGTCGTCCAAGTCGTCTCCGCCGAGCAACAAGTCGAGCGATGCAGTGCTCGACAGCTGCCGAAGACGAATGCCACTGACGTTCCAGCCGTCGGCAGCTCCGTCGTTCGACACGTCCTGGACTTGCAAGCTCAGCCGTCCGTCCACAACCGTCACGTTGAAGGTCTTGCCGACAAACTCGCCGGCCCGTGTGCTCATGGCCTCGATCTCGACGTTGCCTTCGGCCGACACCTGCGTGCCGTCTCGTGCAACGTCATCGCCAATCACGACCAGCACTTCGTACACGCCGTTCGGAACATCAACGTGGAATGTCTGATCCGTCCCGGAATGACCGTCGCCCATCAGATCCGACGATGACGCGCGGTCCACTAGGTTCCCCTGAACTGCAGAATTCCAGCCGTAACCTTGGCTGGGCGAGTACACATCATCCGGCTGCACGCTGATCGAACCGTAGAATGTCTCCGACCCAGCAACGTCGAAGTCGAATTTCAACTCGCCGTTTTGCAATTGCATGGGAGACGGAGCGACGTCCGCCACATCGTTGCTCGACGAATCACTATGCGACTCGCCGGTATCCAGCGGAGCCTGCATGGTGGTCGAACCTGCCGACGTCACTGGCGGATCGAAGTTGCCCACCAACGGCAGCGAATCGTGGTGGCCGAACTGAGCGAACATGTCATTGCCCAGCGGTGCGGGCGAGAATGCATGTTTGAGAGCGTTGGCCGTGCCGTCCTGTGCATCCGCCGCGTTCGACAACAGGAAGAACCACTCGGCCTGCTCCTCGGGCGTCACGGCTCGGCGGTTGCGTTCTTTCAGTCCCAAGTCGTCG
The DNA here is from genome assembly GCA_027622115.1 of Planctomycetota bacterium. GTDB lineage: Bacteria > Planctomycetota > Planctomycetia > Planctomycetales > Planctomycetaceae > JAQBZS01. Next base: position 4,481 of record JAQBZS010000138.1, read on the forward strand.
ATGCCGTCCAAGTTGAAGTCCGCTGCAAACGGCACGGCGCCCGACGATTGACCGGCGAGGCTGAATTCGAACACATCGTCGTACTGGCCGTCCAAGACTCCGAGCGATCCGTCGTCGGCAGTTGTCAGATCGAAGAAGAATTGCGTCCGGCGAATGCCCTTGCCGCCTTCGTAATCGAGATACGTGGCCAGATCGTCCAGACCGTCACCATCGAAGTCGCCGACCAGCGGGGCACCACTCATGTTCGTGCTCAGGTACGTGTCGCCCTTGGCTTCGATGTCGTTGGTTTGGTTGGTGTCCAACAGCCACGACTTGCCGATGTAAAGTCCGACTTCATCGCCGGGATGCGATGTGTCGAAGTCTCCGGCGATCGGGACTCCCGCCAATTGAAGTTCGGCCACTTTGTTGAAGTCCGCAACACCGTCGTTGTCGAAGTCGAGCAGCCAGCGGTATTGCTCGCGAGTCTTGCTGTACTTCGTCGTGCCGATTTGCTCCCGCACGATGCCGTACGCCCCGAGCCGGTCAAAACCGTCAACACTGGTCGCATCCGATGCGCCGAACTGACCGACGAAATGATGGTCGTCGGGTTGCGCGAATTCGAACACGAGGTCACGGTTCGAGTGGTCGCCGGACGTGGGGTCGAAATCAAAGTTGCCGTTGATGTCGATGTACACGCCGTGCTCGTCGCCGTAGCCCTTGCCCGGACCCGCTCCCACCGTGGCGATTTCCGGACGACTGTCGACCGTGAACCGGGCGACGAAATCTCCACCGGAGACGCCGTCACCGCTGGGGAAAGCCGGATCGCCGTTGGGCTCATCCGCGTTGGTTTCGCCGTCGAGCGAGTTGTCTGCTGGATCGGTGATCGAGTCTGAAACCGTCAACGTGTAGCGATCGTCCGGAATCGGTCCGTCGAAAATCAGTTCCAAAGTTGCCGTGGGAGTTTCGCCTTCCGCCACCGGATTGTTCGTCACCACGATGTCTTGGATCGCGACGATGCCGTTGTTGTCACCGACCAAGTGATAATGACCGGGATTGCCAGCCACGCCCGCGTTGACCGCTTCATACAGGAAACCGGGGAAACGATTCGGTGCGTCTTCGATGTTGATCGTCAAACTGACCACGCCCGGCGTGGGGCCTTGAGCCGGTTTGACGTCGAACAAGTTGAACGTCGGATCGCTCGTGATCTCAACCCCATGCCGATCCGGTCCAACCCCGTCCGGATCAAACACGCGCGGACCCAGCGTATCGACTTCGGACGTACTGATGTCGTAAACGTTGAACACGTCTTCCGTCAGCCCATCGACTCGCAAGTAAGTCGTCGAGCCGTCTGCCACGCCGATGGTTACGGTTTGGCCGTTGTCCGACGGATGGCTGGAAGCAATCAAGTCGCCGTTCGCATCGAACGCCGAAATCACCAATTCGCCGTCTCCCGGCAAGCCGTCACGGCCATTCGCGAGCGTCTGGATGGCATCGAATTCCAGTTCGAATTGGAACGTCCCGGTCTTGGACGCGTGGAATTCGTACCAGTCTTCGTCACCCGGCAAGTCCGATCCGAATCCAAACGGATCCACGACACCCGCGGGATCAACGTTTGGATTCACCGGAGCGGCGTCCAACGCCGCCAGATCGGTCGAGTTCAGCCGATCGTTGTTGTGTTCGAACGGATCGGTATCCACCACCAAGACACGACCGTCGCCATCGAGCCCCGTTCCGACGGGATCGAGCGGCAGGATGTCCACGGTTTCCACATTGATGTAGTTGACCGGATCCAGCCCGCCGACGCGCACGGTCCCGTCGTGGTTGTTCGAATCTTCGCGATGAATCGACAAGTCGCCAGGACCGTCGTCGAGAATCGCCAGTCGATCGCCCGTGCTCGATTCACCGGCATCCACTTCAAAGCGAGAACTGTCGCCGGGCGTCCCTTGCGCGATGTAGTCGTCCGAAACACGGATGCCGATCAAGTCGTCCCCGGCTCCGGTCGAGATCGTGATTTCTTCCAACGAGCCGCGAACGACTGAGTCGGTTTGGCTGCTGCCGTTGACGCTCGTGATCAAGCTACCCAGGGTTTGTTCGACGCTCACGACGTCGTCGCCGGCGCCGGTCGTAATCGCCAACGTGTCAAAGCCGGCTCCCGCCGCGATGCTGTCGTTGCCCGCCTCGAGAACGAACGAATCGTCGCCCGCTCCGGCAAATAGGCCGTCGTTTCCATCGCCACCATCGAAGTGGTTGTTGCCTTGCAGGTCGGTGAGCATGTCGTCGCCCGCGCCGCCAGCGAGATTGTCGTCACCCGCGCCGCCGTCGATGTGGTCCACACCCGGACCGCCTTGGATCACATCGTCACCGCTGCCGCCGTCAAGCACATGGTCCGCGAATCCGCGAGCCGTCAAGACGTCCGCACCGTCGCCGCCCGTGATCACGCTGGCGTCGGCGTCGATTTGGTCATTACCGAGACCGCCGTTGAGCGTCAAATTGGCGACTCCGACAGTGTTGTTCGAGTACAGCCGGTCATCGCCGTCGTTACCGTTGACCACGATCGCATCGCCGCTGACGGCCGCGAGATTGATGTCCGCCGTGAGCCCATCAATGCTCACTTTTCCGCCACCATGTCCGGCCACGGTAATGTTGTCCGAATTCTCACGGCCCTCGACCGTCACCGAATCAACGCTCGCATCCGCACCCAAGTTGGCATCAACGCTACCCACGTCCGTTCCAGCCAAGTCGTTGACGTGAAGCGAATCCGCTCCGTCACCCAATGCAAGCGACACGTTTTCGACGCTCGCCAAATCCAGCACGTCAGAACCGACCGCATTCGAGACCGCGACCGTTACCCGAGTCGGATTGTTCGGAGTGGAAGTGCTCGCCGCCGTCAACATAACCGCGTCGCCGCCGGCCGTGGCGGTGACGTACACCTGATCGCTTTCTCCGGCACCGCCCTCGATCCGATCGCTGCCGGCTCCCGCATTCCACAACACGACATCCGAACCGGTTCCGCCGAAGATGTCGTCATCGCCTTGGCTGCCGGTCAGCGTGTCGTCACCCGCTTCGCCGGACAATGTGGTTGAACCCGTGAAGCCGCTCGCGTCGATCGTGTTGTTTGAAGCTCCGCCCGTCAGAGAAACCGTCTCGACACTGGAATTCAGAGCCACGGACCCACCGCCATCCGGCCCGCTCGTCGCCAGTTCGGCATCGCTCAGCGTGAAGTTGGCGTCGCCGGACGAATTCAAATGATCGACTCCGTCGCCCGCGTTGATGCTGAACGCACCTCCGGAAACCGGCAAGGCAAAGTTGGGGCCGGCGGAGATCGTGTCGTCACCGGCACCGGTCGAAACACTGAAGTTTTGCAGGCCGGTGGCGACCAACGGCGAAGCAACCGTGACGTTGTCCGCAGACCCGCCAACGGCGTCGTTCGACGCAGCATCCACCGAGACATCGCCGACGTTTTGGAAGGTGAGCGAATTGAAGCCCACACCGCCACTCGTGCCGGACACCACGTTCTTGTCCACGGCCGCCGAGTCAACATTCAACACGTCTTCCGCGTTGGGCGTGACGAGCGTGACTTGATCCGTGCCGTCGACATACAGGGTTTCTTCCAATCCGGTGAAGCGGATTACGTTCCCATCCACCACCACGGTTCCGCTGCCATTCGTCGTGGCGCTCGGCGTGTAGACCGCCGCTCCGCCACCCACGATGCGCAGTTGATCTCCATCAGCCGGCATGCCCGGATCGTTGCCGTTGTACGTCACTCCATTGGCCCTCGGGATGGGATTTCCGTTCGTGAAGTCCACCGTCAGCGTGTCCACCAGTTCGCCGCCATCCAGTACGATGCCGTCCACCGATGCACTCAAGCCCGCGAACACCACGTCGTCGTTCAGCAGCAATTCAATGAATTGCTGGTTCGACGCACTCCGGCGCAGAATGAAATTATCGGCGGTCGCACCATCCGCATCCCCGGAAACTTCCAAGAGGTTGGAATCGCCGCCGCTGCTGTAAGCGACGTTGGCGGTGAAGGCTTCAAAGTCTTTCGGGTTGCCCGAGTTATCCGCCCAAAACCCGTGCAATGTGCCGTCGTGAACGGCCACCCCGATGTAATTGTGAAAGTTGACCGGTGTTGGATTCAGTGTGGCGTTCGACGACTGCGCCGTGAGTCGCTGGGATTGAGCTGCCGGAAACGTCGCCGCTCCGTCGGTACTCGTGGCGACTTGCACATGCACGTCGTCGTTGCCGGTCGCCTCGTCTCCGGCGGTCGAGTAATAGATCACGTTGACGCTACCCGATGTCTGATCCACGTCGACCCACGGGTGAAACTCATTGCTGCCGGTTGCAGGGCCGTTGACTCGCAAGCGATCCGACCACGAAGCACCTTCATTATCCGACGTAATGACAAACACGTCCGAATCCACGTTGCCGGACGGGACAATGGTCACCGGTTGTGGATGCACCGGTTTGTAGACCGGCGGATGCAGCGGCGGCTTGTAAGCGTGATTTGTGTTGGCGTCCGCACTGCTGGTTGCGTCGGTCGTCGCGGCGTCATCGACCGTATCCGCAACCGGTGCTGGTGCCGGTGGAGCGGTCACCGCAACATGTGGAATCGGAGTCAAAATGTGCGGCTGCGTTGTATCGGCGAACGTAATGTAAACTCGCCCGTCGTTGGCACCGCCACTGCGATCGACGTCCACAACGGGTCCATTGTGGATTCCCTGTTTCGGAGCCGCCGAGGCCCATGTCCGCTGCAAGTCCGTATTGATCTTCGCGGCGGTCTCATCGTGTCCGAACGAATCATTCGTGCTAAACAGTCCGTCGCGATCAACGTCGAATTCGATCGAACCGGGGTGGCTATACACGACCGAATAGCCATAAGTGTTGCTTGCAGGTTTGTACGGACCCTTTGACGCGTTGTACGCATCCACCGGCGAGACGTGTTGCGGGTTGTAGTACTGAGTCCCGTAGCCGGCAGGTGAGTTGTTGACGATCGGAGCACCATAGGCTCCGTTGGAGCCGTACGAGTAATCGTGACTCGAACTCGGTCCCTGATAACTGTGATCCACCTGATAGGACTGGGTCGTGTATCCACCATACGGATAGCCTTGATCCAGCCAAGTCACATAAAGCTCGCCTTCGGGGCCAACCGCGACATCGGCAAACCCGTTGTCGACATCCGTGCCATGCAGCGAGCCGTCGTTGACGATTTTCGGGTCGGTCCAACCGGCTCCCGCATTATTGGAACCCGCGACGACGATCCGTTCATCCACCGGACGATACGAATACTCTTTTTGATAGTCGGCCTGCCGTTCGTATCCGTAACCTTGCTCTTGGTAATTCACTTTGTCGTAGCCGTAATGGGCTTCGATCACGTTCTGTGTGTAGGCCACGTAAACCGCTTGCCGTTCGGACAACGGATCGATACCCGTTGCCAAACGGAATCCTTCGGCGCCCGGCCGAGAATCCTTGCCCTCGTACAGGTTCCGCTGCACGTCCACGACGCTCACTTGATTGATCGAAGCACCACCGTCTTGACTGCGAGCGACCACGACGGACGTTGAACCGCCCGGACCTTCATTGACTCCGTACGCAACATACAAATTGCCGTCGGCGTCAAAGGCCGTCGCTACGTCAAACCGCTTGCCCCATGCACTCAATCCGTCCACCGACGCGTCGATCGAGGTGGTGGACCAGGTCGCGCCGCCATCGAAACTCGACAGCACGTCCACCGATGACTTGGTGCCGACGTTGTGGCTCACGCCGACCACGTTGAGTGGGTTGGTCGGGTTGACGTCGATGGCCAGTCCCACTTGATTCGCGGTCGGATCTTGGCTCGCGTTGACAGTGTCCGCGATCGGGAGCGTCTGCGTTCCGTCGAGTTCCAAGAACGTGACGGGATTCTCAGTGTCGGCGATATCGGCAAGCTGAGTGTCGGCCGTGATTCCGGTCGAAACGTCCTGTAGGACTTCTGCAACGGCAACCGTGTCGGACGCTGCCGAATCGACCGTCACGTCATCGACGAGGTCACCAACAGGCGTCGCCGACAGCAATCGCCTTTCTTCGAGAGATTCAAACCTCAACTGGCGATTGGTGGCCCTTACGGGGACGTGCTGCTTGTTGGAACGCTTCTTTTGGACTCTTGATTTGAGGGCACCAAGCCAATTCGCCATGAACATCCGCATCTCCCGGAATTAAGTCAGCGTTATTTTGGGGACATCGCAGAATCATTAAGGGTTATGCCGAGGGGGAGCACAAGGTGCTTTGGGTCAACGAAAGGTCATTTGTATTTTCGATTCGAAACGGGGCGTTATATTCGTTACGACCGACATAATGATTGCGTTCGTAACCCGATAATCCGTACACAAGTTGCAACACTCGCACACAGGGGTACAAAACCACCACTGAAACCGACAGCACCATACGGCGAGACGATGGCCGGATTGCCGCGAATTGGGTTCCGGGGTCGTGTTTACGTTTTTCAGATTTGGCGGCGAGTTGGCTCGATTTTCACGCACGAGTCAAGCCGCCAAATCTGAAAACCGTAAGCGTGACCCAAAAGTTCTCAACAACCTGCGAAATCGACATCAGGCAGCGAACCACGCCGTCGTTGGGCAGGCGAGTTCAGAGCCTTGGGTGCGACGCTGCACGTTCGGGTTGCCAGGACTGCGTTGAGAACGGGCGTTAGCAGGTGGCGGGAGTTGCTTGGGGACTTAGGGACGGCGCTGAAATTAAACCGGCATTTGGC
>JAQBZS010000139.1 GCA_027622115.1 Planctomycetota bacterium
TCAAACTTGCCATCACCGATCGGGGCTCGACCGTTCCAAAGCTGCACGACCGGCGGTTCAGTCGCCGGCTTTTGCTTCGGTTTCTCCGCTTGCTTTGGCTGTGAAGCTGGATCGCTCGCCGGAACGAGCAACGTCGACAAGACCTGAGCGTAGACGCGATGCCCGAAGTCGTTTGGATGATTGACTCCGTTGCCCGTCAAATCCCAGTCCTGCTTCCGCCTGAGGAATTCCGTCCAGATGGACGTCATGTCGGCCAGTGCGATCTTGGGCTCGCAGAGTTCGGCCAGCGCGTCGCGATACTGCGGAAACAGCTCGTGCCGCAACGTGATCCAATTGCGGTTGCCGAGCATCGTGGCCACGAGAATGAACTCGGCCTCCGGCAGTCGCTCGCGAATCTTCGCCATGACCGCCTTGTTGGCCTGATACTCGATTGCGGATCGTCCGGCGGCATCGTTCATGCCGAAGGCCACGATGACCAGATCCGGCCGAGGCTCGACCACTTTGTCGATTGCCGACAGCACCCATCGCGTGTCTTTTCCACTGACCGACGGGTTCGTGACTCGCACCTTCGTCTTGTAGTGGGATTCCAGACGCATCCGCAGAAGTTCCGGAAACGTCGGTTGGAATGGTGCTTCGCCAGCCCAACCGGACGCGTTGCAGCCGGCAGAAATGCTGTCACCCACCAGCACGATGGAGACCGGTTTTCGATCGCGCAGCTTTTGGATTGTGCTCGGCAGCGACGTGGCGTCAAACGCTGGAGCAGCCGATTTCCATTCACCGCGTGCATGCGTGTATGTGATGCACGTCTGCATGCGGTGATATTCCAACTTCGAGCCAAAGAAGATCTCCCCGTTGCCGTCGCGATGCGTCAGTTTGTACTTCTGAGTTCCCGCCGGTCGTCGCAGTTCTGCGGTTGTCCGCGAGACAATTCGCGAATTCGGCGGCAGCGTGATCTCGCGCGACCCTGGCTTCCAGAGGTAGTCTCGGCCTGATTCGTAGGTGATGTCTCCCGAGGAATTTCGCACGCTGGCGATGCTGAGGATCGGAAACAGCACGGATGCCTTGGTGACGTCCGTGGATTCATCGCGAATGAACAACACCGATTCGCCCTCAACGGTATCCCCTTGCCAAAACGGCCGCAGCAGTTCGGGGGCGTAATTCCATCGCAGTTGCTGAGGCTCGTCGGCGGATGCGGCGATTGCTCCTGAAGAGACGAGAACCGCCGCAACAAGCAGCCGGATGACGCGATGTGAAAATCGCGGGACGGGCGAAATCGGATTTCTCACGAGGTTCTCCGTTGAATCAGCAACCCGATCTGCTTGAGTTTCGTCGCCGAGCGTCTTGCTGGGAACAGGCTACTTGGGTTGCCGAGGAATGGGGTCCGGCGTGGGCGGATATGTGGGGCCGAGTCCACGTGTGGCTCGCATGACGAATGTCAAGACTTGCGCCACCGCGTGATACACATAGGGCGGGATCTCGTCATCAATGTCAACGTGCGACAGGATTCCCACCAGGAGTTCGTTGTCTTGAATGGGAACGTTGTTGGCCTTGGCCTCTTGGATGATCTTCTCCGCGACGAATCCCTTCCCTTTCGCGGTAATACGAGGCGCTTCATCACCCGGTGCGTATTCCAGCGCGACTGCTTTCAGTGGGCCGTTCTTGCCTCTGACCATCGTTAGCCCTCGACGTTGATGAGATGATACGACTCGGGAATGCCCTCGGAGACGGCTCGAAAATGGCCGTGGTCTTCGGTATTCATCTCACCGAGCGGCAGGACTCGGATATCGATTGCGTGTTCGCCGTCTTGCAACGCGGCCCGCAGATCGGATTCGTAGTGCTGCAAAGATTTGACCACATCGTCCGATTCCGCGAAGACCCGCAGCCGCAACCGTGCGGGGTTAACTCGCAAGTCCACATGCACCGCTCCGGATTCGGTAGCCACCGCGAATCGGACTCGATGCCCCGGCTCTCCGGGTTCACCATCCGTGGTGTCTTCGGAATCATCCGGTTCAATCGACATGAAGGCGGTTTCCGAGCTTCCGGGAATCAGCGGCAATTGCAACTGAAACTGATCGCCCTCGACCATCGTCAAGAAATTCAGCAACTGCTGGAGTTCGATTTGTTGCAGATGTTCGCGAGCCGACTGGGCCAGCGGCGACGTTTGATCCGCCTTCGAAAGATTCGCGAGCAAACTGAGCAAGGCACTTTTTACGTCGGTCCGGGCGACGTTCGTGAGTTCTCGCGGATGACCGAGCGCTTGCTTGAGTCGTGCTTCGTACTTCAATCCGCCTTGCGTGATCAATTCCTGCAGCTTAGCCGCGTCGAGATTGCCGTCGGAATAGAGGGCGTTTAACAGATTGCTCAATTGAGAAGCGGATGGCGGCGGTGGTTTGGCTCCGGCTTTCCCGAGAAACTGAGTTAGCGCATCCAGAAGGGTATTCAGCGTGGTTCCCATCGGCTTGCGCTGCGGCAGATTTTCGACGATCAAGTGTGCGGTCATGCGTTCGGACACCGTCACGTCCGACAGAATCTGGAACACCATCTGGGGTACGACTTGCTGAACCTTGAGCGGCAGCGTCATCCCAGGAGTCAGCCCGTCGGGACCCGTCGCCACGACGGCGCGTCCCGCGACATTGAGCACATACTTCCCATCTCCCAGCGATTCCACGATTTTTCCGGTCATTTCCTGACCGAGATTGAGCTGCGGTGCCTGCTGGGATTGGGGCCTCGAAATCTCCAAGAACTTCACGTCGCCGCGCGGCACGAGTCGGATGGCGACTTCCTCGCCCGCCGCGAAACCCGCCATGCCCGGCAACACGACGCGCTGCCCCTTCAGCGAGACGACTGTTTCCGAGGCTGTTGATCGCAGAATCGTGCCTTGCGCCAAGTCGCCCAGCTTCAGGCTCGACAGATCGCCTTCCAACACGCGCGCAACGTGCGGTGCCGCCGTGATCGACGCGACTGTCGGAATTCCGGTTTGAGTTCCAAGAATCTGCATCCTTCCAGGATATCCGTGAAATCTCAGCTTTCAATACGGGCCTGGGATCTTCGGCGAATCAATGGCAACGACAACTTGCACAGGTTGCGGAGTTTTTTGGGGGCGAACTGGACATCACCAAGCGCTGCGAGTAAAGAAATACGTAAGTCGTTCAAACCTGTTTCAGGATGTCGATGAATGAGCCACTGAGACAGATGGGATTGCCTTGGAGGGCATCCAAGTCGTGAGAGCCACCGGGCTCGACACGACCTCGCGGGACATCGTCCCGTCCCCAAACCGAAGCGGACGCGGCGTCTCGTCTTCGGTCCTACCCACACATCCTACCTACTTTCGATTTCCGGTTTTCGGTCGACGAGGCACTCGGAAGTGCCGCGCCTTCGGTCGATTGCCACTTCGATTTTGAATTCCGGGTGTTCAATGTCCGATGTAGCAGCCAAAACCGACAAGCAGATGGCTTCCCACGGTGGGGCCACCGGAGCCATGATTCGAGCCGCCGGGCTCTGCAAGTTTTACGGCCCATTTGCCGCCGCGCAAGATGTCACGTTTGCCGTTCCCAAGGGTCAAGTAGCCGCGTTTCTCGGCCCGAACGGTGCCGGCAAATCGACCACCATGAAGATGCTCACCGGTTTTCTCGCGCCCACCCGAGGCGATGCGTTTATCGGCGGGCACAATGTTTCGGACGATCGACTTGCGGCGAGCCAACTGGTGGGCTACTTGCCGGAGAACGGACCGCTCTACGAAGAAATGACACCGGCCGGCATCCTGAAGCACCTCGGACAGGCGCGAGGGATGCGATATGAACTCAGCGATCGCATGGACTTCGTCGTTGATAAATGTGCTTTGTCCAGCGTGTGGCACAAGCCGATTTCCAAACTCTCTCGTGGTTTTCGTCAACGTGTCGGCATGGCGCAAGCCCTGTTGCACGATCCCGACGTGCTGATTCTTGACGAACCCACCAGTGGACTCGACCCCAACCAAGTTCAAGGCGTTCGAGACCTCATTGTCGAACTTGGTCAGACCAAGACGATTCTGCTGTCGACACACATCCTGCAGGAAGTTCTTGCGGTGTGTAGTCGAGTCATCTTGATCAGCGAGAGTCGCTTGGTGTTCGATGGCCGCACGAGCGATATGGGAGCGGATTCCACGGAAATGGAACACACGTTCCGCCAGCTTACGAATGCATCAGCGGCGTAGCTGGATTACTCATCAGCCGTTTTGGCGCTAGCCACGGTTTCGGTCAAACGTGGCAAAACCGGGGCTATCGCCCAAACGGCTGATTTTAATGACAATTTCTCAATCTTTCGATGTTCGGCATTAGCGACACTTCTGCGTCATCGATGGAACCAGCGTAAGGAACGACCGAATCATGTTTCGATGGCATGTCATTTCAGCCGTCTTCAAACGCAACTTGCTCAGCTATTTCTCGGGGGTGCTCGGCTATCTCTTCATCGTCGTCTTTGTGACGATCGGTGCGATTGTGGCCTTTAGTCCCGAGTTCTTCGCCAAGAATCAGGCGACGCTGGACCAGTTGAGCGATAAGTTTCCGCTGCTGCTGCTGTTCCTGATTCCCGCGATTACGATGGGAGTCTGGGCCGACGAACGGCGGTCGGGCACGGACGAGTTGTTATTCACCTTGCCGGTGAGCGATTTCGAAGTGTTGATCGGGAAGTACCTGTCCGTGTTGGCGGTCTATTCGGTGGCGCTGCTGTTTTCGATAACGCATGTCTTGCGGTTGGCTAAGATCGGCTCGCCGGACTGGGGCATGTTATTTTCGACATACCTCGGGTATTGGCTGGCCGGGGCGGCCTTGCTGAGTGCGGGGATGTTCGCGTCCGTGTTGACTCGCAGCACCACCGTGGCGTTCGTCTTGGGAACGGCCATCTGCGCTGTTCCGGTCTTCCTCGCGGATATTGCCCCCACGTGGCGCTTGGTCCGCGGATTGAGCCTCAACGAACAACTACGAGACTTCACGACCGGTGTCATTCCATTGACGGGTTGCTTTTACTTCGTATCGCTGACTGTGTTCATGCTCTATCTCAATGCCGTCATGATCAGCAAACGTCATTGGAGCGGCGGCAAACAAGCTGCGATGGGTGCTCAGTTCTTGGGTCGAACGATCGCAGTCGGGGTGGCGTTAATCTCGCTCAACGTCTTGGCCGTGCATTCCAATGCCAAGGTGAATACGAATCTCGACTTGACCAGCGAAGGCATTTACACGCTGGCCACCGCAACCCGCGATCAGATCGCTCAGGCGGCGAGCGACGAACAAGCAATCGACATTCAAGCATTTATCAGCCCAGAGGTCCCGCAGGAATATGAGTATGCCCGCAAACAACTGATCGGTTTGCTACGGCAGTACGCACGCTTGGGAGGCAAGTGGATCTCGGTTCGATATGTAGACACGGAACCGCTGAGCACCGAGGCAACGGAAGCGCGTTCGTTTGGCATCAACCCCGTGTCGACACGCTCCGAACAGGGTGGTCGCACGATCCAGCAAGATGTCTATTTGGGCGTCGTTGTGCAGAGCGCGCTGGGTGAAGTGGTGGTGCCGTTCTTTCAAACCGACGAATCCATGCAGTATCAACTGACACGTTCCATCGCCACGGTGTGCCAAAAAGAGCGGTTGAAAGTCGGCGTGCTGGAGACGGACGCCCGAGTCATCAGTGAAGGCATGCAAACCGGCGGTTGGATTTTTGATCGCATGGTCAATCAACTGAAGCAGCAATACAAAGTCGTTTCGATTAAGCCGAGTGATCTTCATGAGTACCTAGAGGACGGCGAGAAAAAAGCTAAGGACGAGGGCAAGGACGACAGCGACGAACTGGATAAGAAAACAAAGAAGGAAAGAGATAAGAAGAACGACGAAGAGGAACAAAAGTCGATTGACGTGCTGATTGCCGTGCTGCCTTCATCTTTGACCTCAAGCCAGCTTTCCGCACTGGTTGATTATGTCAAGGCCGGTAAGCCGGCACTCATCTTTGACGACCCCTGGCCGTTCTCGCCGGTCAATACGCTCTATCCACGAATCGGCACGATTTACGCCCCGAAGCAAGAACGCCCAGCACCGCAAACACCGGCGGCGTTTCTAAGTACGGCTCCGGACATCTCTCCGCAATTGCCGCCGGACTTCATGCAGCGGATGAACCAATTCCGCCAATTCGGACCTCAATTCCAACAACAGATGATGGAAGAACACTTTGCGGAACACCCGGAACATCGACCTCGATTCGAACCGAAGGCGGATGGCGGCAAGCTGACTTCGTTGTTGTCGGCACTGGATATTTCGTGGGACAACGGCACAATTGTTTCGGATGTGTTCGATCCGCATCCCGATTTCGACCCGGTACCCCCGCCGCATCTCGGTACCAAGTGGCCGACATTATTTGGTGCCAAAGATAACTTCTTCCTGTTCATCGCCCCGGAAAATGGCAATCCCAATGCTTTAGGAACGGAAAGTCCGATCACCCGAGGCCTTGCCGAAGTCGTCGCGTTCTATGCGGGTGAGATACGTGCCCCCAAGAAGGGCAAATACAAGTTCACGCCGTTGCTGCAAAGCAGCGTGAATTCAGTTCCGCTCGAATGGGACGAGTATTCGGAAGACTACGCGCCTAAATCAACCGCCCAAGGATTTATGTCGTCCGAGCCGAAAGAACGCGTTCAAAAGAGTCCCGTGACGGGTCACGTCATGCGTCGGCTCAAGGAAATCACCAAGCGTAAGGATCTCGATAAAAAGGTCTATACGATCGCGGCTCACATCTCGCCGGACGATGACGAAAAAGGCCCGAATGTGGTCTTCGTGGCTGACACGGACATGATCAGCGATATGTATTTTCAGCAGCAGGAAGCGATTGCAAAGCCGCTCGACAACATGACCTTCGTGATGAATGCGATCGAAGTACTCGCCGGAACGCCGGAATACGCAGAGCTTCGCAGCCTCAAGCCGGAGGCCCGTTCGCTGACCGCCGTGCAAACGGAAACCGACGCATTTCGCAAGAAACGCCGGGAAGCACAGCAAACTGCCGAAGCGGAAATGGAAGAAAAGCTGAAAGCCGCGCAAGTACGCCTTGAGGAAAAGGCAAAGAACATCAGCAAGAGCGAAGACCTCGGCATCATTCAACGGGCACAATTGACTGCGATGAGTGCCGAAACGGAGCAAGAACGATTCGATGCCGAGAAGAAGAAGCTTAAGTTGGAACTTGAGCAGAAGATTCAAGAAATCAAGACGACGGAGCAAACGAAGATTCGTGAACAGGAAAATGGAATCCGTTTTTGGTCGATCGTGTTACCGCCGATCCCTGCCCTACTTTTGGGAATCATTTTCTTAGGCACTCGATTGATGAACGAGCGGCGTGATATCGCGCCGAACCGGCGGGTGGGTTGAACCACGATCAGGCTGTCGATGAGTCGAGACATTCTGTCGGGTTCCGTGTTCTGTCCAGCATCTCAATCCAACGAGTTTACGGAGTAGCATCCGATGAATCGCGATAATCAAGAACTCATCAAGACTTTGGCTTTCGCGGGTATCGCCGTGGTTGTCGCGGTCGCCGCCTACTTTGTGGATCGCGCGTCACTGCCGGCGGAGATGAAGGAGTTTGCCAAAGTCGGCCAGCGGTTCTTTCCCGACTTTGACGACCCCACGAAGGTCAAGGGCCTGAAGGTGTCCGCGATCTCGGAAAGCGGCAAACCGGAAGAGTTCATCGTCGAATACAAAGACGACGCGTGGCGCATTACGACACACAACGATTATCCTGCGGAAGCCGCTCAGCGATTGGCGCGAACGGCACGCTCGGTCATTGGCATCGAGCGGACTGCCGTTGTGGGACACCGAGAAAATCAATGGGCACGATTCGGCGTGCTTGATCCAACCGATCCGGACTTGGAAGACAAGACCGCGGCGGGTAGCCGAGTTCAGCTACTGGATGAAAGCGGCGAGCCGCTGGTTGACTACATCATCGGCAAGAAGGTTGAAGGCACCGGCTCCGAAGAGACCCCCGACGACGCCGTGCATCGACCGGTCCGACAGGAAGGCGGATCGCAGACTCAATATTACGTGCGGGCTCACGGTGAATCTGAAACGTACCGCGCTTATCTCAATATCGATCTATCGACGAAATTCGCCGACTGGATCGAACCGGACCTTCTAAAAGTCAAATCGAACAACATTGCGGATTTGACGATTCACAACTACTCGATCGAGCAAAAGGTCGAACAGGTTCGAAACGGCCCGTTCATCCAAGAGCAAACAACGCCCATCAAGAAAGTTTCCGAGGTGTCGCACCTGACAAAAGTGGACTTCACTTGGAAGCTTGACGGCGTCAACGAAGACACGGAAGAGCTTGAAACACAGAAGGTGCAGGATCTCGTCGACAAGATTAGTGGTTTCAAAATCGTTGGGATCCGGAAGAAGCCTTCGAAGAACGGAAAGCCCATCATCAACAGTGATCTTGCTCTCAATCAAGCCGCATTCGAGGGTCTCGGCCAAGATGAAATTCGCAGCCTAATCGTCGGTGTGCAGCGAGACCTGGAAAAGCGTGGCTTCTTTGTCGACCCGGATTCCAGTGATCCACGTCGCCCGAATCTGATGTCGGATCAGGGCGAATTGGTCGCCGCCACCAAAGAGGGCGTGGTCTATCACGTCTACTTCGGCAAGGAATTGTTCGGCAGTGAATCCGAGATTGCGGTCGGCGGTGCTTCCGATGTCGTCGAAAAGAAGGCGGAACCGAAACCGGACGGCAAAGAGAAGGATGCTGATGATGAAGATGCTGGAGTCAAAAAGAAGGACAAGAATCGGTTCGTCTTCCTGAAGGTTTCGTTCGACGAACAATTCGTGGCCGACAAGCCCGAGCATCCCGGCGCGCCGCCGGTCGAACCAACGAAGCCGGTTAGCGAACCCGAGCCCAAGAAGGCGGAAACGCCAGCGAAGGCTGATGAGAAAAAGTCTGCCCCGGAAGTCGACCCGCAGCCGAGGCAGCCTGCTCCGGTGGAGCCAGCTCCGAAAAAAGCCGCTGCGAAACCCGATCCAAAAGAGAAGTCGAAATCGGTCGACAATTCGGAATGCGTGCAGGATGACGACGACGAAAAGGACGAGCCCAAAGCAGCGGCCAAGACGGAAGCCAAGCCCACGGAAGCCAAAAAGACAGAAGCTCCCAAGGTGACGTCACCGGCCAAGCCGGAAGTGAAAAAGGAGACTCCGGCTCCCAAGAAGGTCGACACTGCGGCCAAGGAGGAGACGGTGGATCCAAAGGCGCCGGTCGAGCCGAAGGAAGGCGAGAAGAAATCCGTCGAGCCGCCCAAGAAGACTCCGCAAGAAGAATACGACGAAGCGATGTCGCAGTATCGGCTAGACAAGTCCGACTACGACCAAAAGTTGAAAGAGTACGAGGAGAAGCTCGTCGAGTACGAAAAGAAAGTCGCGGAAGGCCAGAAGAAAGCGGCGGAACTCAGCGAGCGATTCGGCGAATGGTATTACGTGATTTCGTCCGCGAGTTTCGAAGGTCTCAAACTTGCCCGCACGGACTTGGTCAAAGCGAAGGTCAAGAAAGAGGACGAAACGAAGAAACCAGCGTTTCCGGGTGGATTCAAGCTGCCGGAAGGTCTCAAGCTGCCCGATGGCCCGAATTTCCCGAAGCCCAAACTGCCCGAGACCAAGCCGAGTCCGAAGCCCGAAGTCAAAACGGAGGCCAAAACGGACCCGAACGCTGAGAAACCGGAAGCCAAACCGAATTCCAAATCGGACCCCAAGAAATCGACCAAACCGGACGTCAAGCCGGAGCCCGTTCCAAAAACGGCAGCCAAGACTTCGCCGAGTCCAAAGGCGAAGCCAACCGAAAAGACCGACGCGAAGACATCCGCAAAGCCACCAGCGAAGAGTGCCAAGCCCGCGCCATAGGTCGTCACACGGGTAGCGTCGGCCGGTTTGCTGGTCGATGGCACTGAATGCGTAAGTGGTGCGATAACTTCGCGCGTCGATGCGGAGTGTCTGCCGTCCCGCGTCGTCATAGCCGCTCGTTGTGCGGCGATTGAGCGGATCGATTTGTTGTGTTTGGCGACCGGTGGCATCATAGGGAAGCTGTAGCGGTTGGAGCGAGCATCCACGAGAGCGGTCTGACTGCCGACGGCATCGTAGACACTGGTGGTGCGGTAACCGAGCGCGTTCTCTTCGGCGATCGTTTGTCCGAGCGCGTCATACACAGTCGTAGTCGTGTGGTTGTTGGCATCAGTGACGGCGACCTGTTGACCGGCGAGGTCATAGGCCAGGCTTGTGCGATGTCCGAGCGGGTTGACAGTGGCCAATTGTTGGCTGGCGGCATCGAACACAGAGGTTGCCCGGAAGCCGAGCGCGTTTTCGGTGGCTATGTTTCTGCCGGCTGCGTCATACAGCAGGCTCGTGCGGTCGCCGAGTGGGTTGATCTGGCTGGTGACTTGGCTGGCCAAGTCATAGATCGTCGTGGAGCGATTTCCCTTGGCATCAATGCCGGCAATGGCGCGTCCGGCCGCGTCATAGACGCTCGTGTTGCGGTGCTCCAACGCGTCAATCGTGACTTCGACCTGACTGGCGGCGTTATACTGCGTGGTCGAGCGGAAGCCTCGTGCATCCACGACGGCGATGTTACGGCTGGCCGCGTCAAACACACTGGTTGTGCGGTACGACAAAGCATCAATCGAAGCGACGGCCTGACCTGCGGAGTCAAAGATGCTGCTCGATCGGTTTTCGGGCGGATCAACGGACGCGATGCTCTGACCGGCAACGTCAAATACCGTGCTCCAGCGGTTGACGAGCGGATCGATGCTGGCGATGGATTGGCCTGCACCGTCATAGACGGACGAGGAGCGGTAACCGAGCGCGTTGATCGCGGCGATCGAGCGACTGGCGTTGTCATAGACGGCCGTGGTGCGGTTTTCGAGCGCGTCGATCGTGGCGATGGAACGTCCGGCTTCATCGAACACCGTGCTGGTGCGAAAGCCCAACGGATTGCTCTGCGCGAGCACCTGATTCGCACAGTTGTAAACGGTGGTGTTACGGGCTCCGAGAGGATTGACGCTGGCAACAGCGCGCCCAGCGGCGTCATAGACGGAACTCGACCGGTTGCCGAGTGGGTCGACGGATGCAAGCGCCTGGCTGGCGGCATCGAACGCGGTCGTACTGCGATCGCCCAAGGGGTTGATTTGAGC
>JAQBZS010000140.1 GCA_027622115.1 Planctomycetota bacterium
CGGGCCGGTGCCCGCTGCGCTCGAAAACTCGCTTGTTTCAAGCTCGACTCTCGCTTGTTTAAGGGCTAGAGTTGTGGAATGTAGAACAATTGTCTCAATTGTTTCTCCCGAGCAATTGGGACATCCGTGGGATCTTGAGCCGTGTTTGTTCATAGTCAAGCAAAGCGAGGCTGCGGATCAAACAGTCGCCTTTCGACGCGACGAGAATAGAACGTGAGCGAAATCAACTTCCCGAAAAAATAGTAGGCCTCCGGCCTACTTCCTTACCAGACGTACGTCAGCCTAATCGTTACCTCGCGACCGATCTTGACTGGAATGATCCACTCCGTCAGGGCTCCGGTTCGACGTAGCTCGCCAGCATCGCCGATGTTCTTGTCGACAGTCACGCGCAGCCCGGCGTCGTTTTGGTATGACAACGCACCTCGCGGCTTCAGCGTCTTGCCCGAGTTGGCTCGAATCCAGACTGTCGATGTTTTGGCGTCGCCATCGGCAATGATTCGGAGTTGCCGTGCGAGCGATTGATGTTTGGAGGGCACGAATCTGTCTTCGACGTTGAACGTGCCGAAGCGGTAGAGAAACGTGGGCACTCCGGATTTGTCGAGGCGAAAGCCACCGAAACGGTAGCCATGGTTTTCGTCGTCCGGGCTCGGCCATTGTGCGAGGGGATTCTCCAACACGGCCAAGGGCACTCCTTCCGGCACGCGGATGACTTGGACTCCCAACGGCACGATCGGCGGTTGAAACCGATTGAACCACGTGCCGTGCGCGTCAATGAATCGGCCGCGCCAGACCTGTGCCAGCCGCACTCGATCCGCGTCGAAGGCAATGTGAACCTTGTCCTTAAACCCAACCGCGATCGCGTGCGTGCCGGCGTCTCGCATAAACGTTCTCACAATGAGCGGACGGTCGGTGGGCTTGAGTTCGAAGTTGTGCTCCTTGCCCGTCAAGATTTTCTCGGGCAACGGCTGCTTGTCGATGTCCTTCAAATAGGCCCACATCGCGGCGAGTTGTCGGTCGACATTGCCGTCCAGGACTGCCTTGTTGGCGCTGCGACCGTTCGGAAAAAACGTCGGCATGCGCGTCCGCGGTTTCAACTCCGACGGATTCAACAGGAACTCGCGGAGCCAGGCCGGATGTATGCGACCTCGGATCGTGGCGAGATCGATGCCGACTACGCCCGGCAAATGCTCGCCTCGCACGGAATGACATTGCACGCAGCCCGTGTCCAGCAGTCGACGCCCGGCATTCGCGAGCCCCGTCGATTCGCCGAAGACGTCCTGAGCGATCTTCGGCAGGTAGCCGTCGACGGTCGCGAACTCTCCTGGGAACGACTTGACTTCAGCGACGGGAAACGTCGGCATGCGGACCGTCATGTGAGGTCTCACAACGCCGGTTCCGCCAAATACTTCGGCGAGCCACTTGGTGGTCAGTTTGTTGCCCACGTGATCGAGCGGCGGCGGCAGGCGACCCTCGTCACCGATATCGACGTGGCCCACGGTTTCGAAGAACGGCCTGCGTTGCGGACCGACGCCGCCGCGTTTGTTGCGTTCGTGACAGCCATAGCAATTCAATTGCAACATGCGGAATTCGAGTTGATGGCGAGCAATGACATCGGCGGATTTCGTGGGCTCTTTCGTCTCGCTCAAAAAACGCAGTGCGTCACGAATGAGCCGTGTCTGATGGGCGTCGAGTACGAATCTCGGCTGATTCTTGCCAGCATCGGCGATACACGACCGACCCGCGACGGCGTTCAGTTTCACAAGCGGCTTGGCTGTTTCCTTGACCGCCAGTTGCACCGAAGCGCGGCTCGGCTTCTCTCCGGAATCATGGCACTTGACGCAATCGAGTTTCGTGAACAACTCACGCCCCTTCGCGATCAGTGTGTCGTCTGCGGATGTGCGAGGTGTTGGATCGCGGTTCGCCTGCGAACGCAACAAGTAGCCCGCGATATCCGCTGCTTCCGTCGGATGGAGTTTGAGATTCGGCATGCGACCGGCCGGTCGAACCGCTTCGGGTTCCAACAAGAAATACGTCAACGAGATTGGCGTGTACTTCGCGGCAAGTTCGCCCAATGGAATCGATTTCACGGAACGGGCCACGTGCTCCAATCCCAATTCCTTGATGTCTTCCGGATCCAATTGCGCCAACAGTTTTTCCAACGGCGACGCTTGCTTCGGGGCCGATTCGTAATCGGCCGCCGGTGCATGGCACGCCACGCAGCCGATTTCGTGATACAGCTTGCGACCCCGAGCCACATTGCCCTTCCGCCAGAATTCGAAGGCAATCGGAAAGCCGGCCGTTGAATTCAGCACGCGAAACGGCGGTTGCTTGCTGCTCAGAAACGCGACCAACGCGGCAATCGTCCGTTCGCGGTCTTCCGGCGAGAGTTTGTGCAAGACGTGCGGCATCGTGGTGCCGGGTTTCGTGCGAGCGGGATCGGACAGAAACCGTCGCATCCACTCGGGTTGGAGACGGCTGCCCGCCGCATCCAACCTGGGGCCTCGCTTTGGAGCCAGATCTTTCGACGGTGCAGCGTGACACGCCGTGCAACTGAGTTCGGTCAGCAGCAACATCCCGCCCGTGCGTGAGTCATTCGTTGGCGGTTGATGGAATCGATCAACCCCGATCACGAATGGTGTTGGATGTGTCGCCGGTTCCGCCGCACACCATGTAGAGATTGAGCACGCGACGGCACACATCGCCATGAATGGAACACGCATTGGCTTTCCCTTACGACCGACCGGCGGTTCTCAACATTCGAACTGTCGGCGAAACAAGCACGAAGCGTGGGCGAGTCTAACCGACTTCGATGCTTGGCGGGCGATCGTGGGCGAGTGGTCCACCATGATCCTTCGAGAGACGGTGCTCAAGCCGCGCCGAGGCGGTGATCACAACGGAGGGAGCGACCACTTCAAGCGGCTTCGTCCAACCCTAACTCCAACTCGGAGGAGTCAATTTCCAAGTTTAGAGTCTGCTTACCAAGCGATGTCAGTTGGTAAGCGATGCCGGCGGTGCGGTCGGCGAGCTGAAACTTCAGGAAGCCATACGCAATGAGCTTGCCATGAATGCTCGACAGCCAATCCTGTGGAACGCCGTCCACGCTCCTGAGTCGCGGTAACCACCCGGAGAACTCGGCGTTGGCCGCTTTCGCCGCTGCGATGCCGTTCTGGTACGATTCCAGGAGAATCCCCCACTCGGGATTCTCCGCCAGGATTTGTTGTTCTGTTTCAATCATGCGGGATGTATCGGACGCTCCAATTCTCGGCGATCAACTCGACGCGTCGGGCACACATAACCGGACCAGAGGCCCTCGAATGTTTCCGTTTTTCACGGCACGGCAAGAATTGATTGAAGCTTCGTGCGCGATGAAGCACCCCATGACACTTCGATGTCGGCGTTGGGTGTTGGTCGCCGGTCTGATCCTCGGTTGCGTGGACGCCAATCACGCTGACGAGAAGCTGACTCGATATTCCACGTCGCAGCCGCACATGGGAGCCGTGGTCACGATCACCTGTTTCGCGCCGGATTCCAAAGTCGCGCTGGCGGCGACGACTGCCGCTTTTCAACGCATCGAAGCACTGAATTCCGTGATGAGCGATTACGACCCATCCAGCGAACTCATGCGGCTGTGCATCAATTCGAAGCCGGGTCAACAAGTCACGCTGAGCCGCGACTTGGCCACCGTGCTGGACGCATCGCTCCGGATGTCCCGCGACAGCGAGGGCGCATTCGACGTTTCGGTCGGCCCGATCGTTCGGCTCTGGCGACGAGCACGGCGTCGCAAGGAGTTCCCTCCCAGCGATTTACTGGCGACCGCGCGAGCGAGCATCGGCTATCAAGCCATTCAATTGGACTCGAAGAATCTCACGGTCTCGTTGAGCAAGCCGAACATGCGACTGGACTTGGGCGGCATCGCCAAGGGTTATGCGGCGGACGAGGCACTCAAGGTTCTTCGCGCGCACGGAATCGACCGAGCGCTCGTCGATGCGGGCGGAGACTTGTCGGTTGGTGATCCCCCACCGGAAAAAGCGGGATGGGTGATCGGTGTCCAAGAGTTGCGTGCCGAAACACAAGCCCCTGAAGTCAAAACCCCAAACACGAAACCGGCGACATCAAAGGCGAAGCAGTATTCGCAACGGATCCTAGTTCGAAACTGCGGTGTGGCGACGTCGGGCGACGCGTTTCAGTTTGTTGTTCTGAATGGAAAGCGATACTCGCACATCGTCGACCCGCGCACGGGAATCGCTCTGGAACGCTCATCAAGCGTGACGGTCATTGCACCGAACGGCATGCAGGCCGACGCACTCGCATCAGCGGTGTCGGTAATGGGACCGAAAGCGGGGCTGGCGCTCATCGCGAAGCAAGAGCAGACAGCAGCCTTGGTGATGCAACTCAGCGGGACCGAATTCAAATCGTGGATGTCTACTGGCTTCCGCCGCTATGTAGTGACGGCCAGCGGAGCAAACAGGCATGCCAGCTAAATCAGTTGGTTCATTTCGAGGGATCCTGAATCATATCGGCAGAGAATTCTGCGCGTTTCGTTCCGTTTGCACGGCGCAAGTTCGATCCGTGACTTCGTTTGATACCCAGCGGAATCGAGAGGCCGTCAGTTTCCTTTAAGAGTTGATGCAACTGTCGTGGAAGCGCAGACCCATTGAGTGAGTTTATGCGTTGAGTGTCGTTAAGCAGCAGTGTTATTGAGTTGTCAGCGTTGTTCCTCACACGAAGCAATCCCTCGGGGCCGCCCGCTGCGAGAAAGACGCACGGCGGTAAATCAGAAGAATCGACTTCTTTGCGACAACGGGGAGGGCGAGGTAGAACCTCGCCCTTACCCACTAAAAGTGACAATCTCGCATTAAGTCTAAGTCGGCAGGTCCAATTTGATCTTCAAGTCTCGGAGTTGCGTGTCGTCGACCGGCGACGGGGCACCGCTGAGGAGATCGGACGCTCGCTGAGTTTTCGGGAATGCAATGACGTCTCGGATGTTGTCGTCTCCGGTCAGCAGCATGACCCAGCGGTCGAGTCCCAATGCGATGCCGCCGTGTGGAGGCGCGCCGTAACGCAAGGCTTCCAATAGGAAACCAAAACGACGTTCGGCTTCGTCACTTGCGATGCCCAGTAGATCGAAAACGGTCTGTTGAACTTTCGGGTCGTGGATACGAATGCTGCCGCTGGCCGCTTCATAGCCATTGATGACCAAATCGTACGACTGCGCTCGAACCTTGCCGGGATCCGACTTGAGTAACGAAACGTCTTCCGCCACCGGTTGGCAGAACGGATGATGCTCGGCGTCCCAACGTTGCTCGCCTTCGTTGTAGCTCACCAGCGGGAAATCAATGACCCACAGCGCGTTGAAGCTATCAGCGCCATACAAACTCAACTCCTTGCCAAGCCGATTGCGGAGCGCGGCCAACGCGGCGGACGTGACTCCACACTGGTCGGCAACGAAGAACAGCAAGTCGCCCGGCTCGCCGGCAAGGCTGGTGATGATCGCTTGCTGATCTTCGTCCGAGAAAAACTTGGCAATGGGCGAATCCAGCTTGCCGTCCTGCACGCGAAAGAACGCGAGCCCCTTCGCTCCGTAATCGCCGACGAACGCGGTCAGTTCGTCGATCACTTTGCGGCTGTATTTCTCCGCCGCCTGTTTTGCGTTCAGACCCCGAACTCGACCACCGCCTTCGATTGTCTTCTTGAACACGCCGAAATCGCACCGCGCCGCGATCTCGCCGATGTCTACCAATTCCATGCCGAAGCGAAGGTCCGGCTTGTCCGTGCCGTATCGCTCGACAACTTCCGCATGCGAAAACCGAGGCACCGGCAAAGCCAATTCCACATTCCGCACGTCCCGCATCACGTGTGCCAGCAGTCCGTCGATCGTCTCCAGCACGTCGTTCATCGTGACGAACGACATCTCGACGTCGATTTGCGTAAATTCCGGCTGCCGATCGGCTCGCAAGTCCTCGTCGCGAAAACAGCGGGCGAGTTGGTAGTAGCGGTCATAGCCGGACACCATCAAAATCTGTTTGTAGATCTGCGGCGATTGTGGCAGCGCATAAAACGCCCCTTCGTGGACTCGGCTGGGAACCAAGTAATCGCGAGCCCCTTCCGGAGTGCTCCGCCCCAACATGGGCGTTTCGATTTCCAGGAAATCCAGGCTGTTGAAGTAGTCGCGCGTGGCCTTGGAAAGCTGATGCCGCAATCGCATGTTCCGCTGCAATTGCGGGCGTCTCAGATCGATGAAGCGGTATCGCAGTCGCAGTTCTTCGTTGGGTAATTCCTGCGTGCCGGGCTCGAACGGCGGGGTCAGGCTCTTGTTCAACACGGTCAACGTACGAGCCCGCACGTCGATTTCGCCGGTCGGCAAGTCCGGGTTAATGTCCTTGTCCGATCTAAGCACGACGTCGCCCGTCGCTTGAATCACGTCTTCGTTGCGCAGGCTGCGGGCCAATGCGTGGATTTCTTCGCCCTGACTGGGATTGAAGACCACCTGAGTTTTGCCGTAACGGTCGCGAAGATCGATGAAGACGAGTCCGCCGTGGTCTCGGTAGCTGTCGACCCAACCGCAAACGGTTACGGTGGATCCCTCGTCGGCTTTGCGAAGGCCTCCGCAATTGTGTGTGCGAAGCACGGTGGTTTTTCCTTGGTGAATAGAGCGAAAGAATATGGTTGAGCCGGGCGATCACGTTGACGGCGGACTCGCCGACCGGTCCATCCGAGCACGATGTCCGGCAAAGGGGGCCGCATTATAGGGGGGGGCAATTGAGTGGCAATCAACGCCCGTCGGCCTACATTTCGTTTGACCCGCCGCGAAGCCGCAAGCAGAACTCGATCGAGCCGCGGGCATTTTTGCCCCACGAATTCAGGACAACCACGCATTGGCAGCGTTGATTCGTGGTCGACCTGAGTTCGCGGGGAAGCATAAGCGAGAATCAGAACGACCGGCTGTGATCCATGGGAACGTGGCGACTCGCAATCAGTTATGTGCGGTATCACAAGTGGAAAGCGGCGATTGTCGCGTGCTGCCTGACGTTGACTTTGTCGATTCCAGTGTGCGTGCAAATCATCGTCGACCGCTTTCACACCGAATTGATGGCCCGAGCGGACTCGACGCCACTGCTCATCGGGCCCAAAGGCAGCCGGTTCGATGTCGTGTTCCACTCGCTTTACTTCGATGTTCCTGCCGAGCCCATCACGATGGCGGAAGTGACTCAGGTCCGGGAAAGCGATCTGGGACTCGCCGTGCCGCTCTATGTGGTGGGGAAAGCGCACAAGATTCCCGTCGTGGGCACAACGCTCGATTATTTTGCGATTCGCGGTTTGTCCGTATCGCGCGGCGCGATGTTGGGACGCCTCGGCGATTGCGTGGTGGGAGCCGAAGTGGCAGCGAGTTTGGACCTGGCTCCGGGCGATCGGCTGATCACGGATCCCGAGAACCCGTTCGATCTAGCCGGCAACTATCCGCTCAACATGCGAGTCACGGGCGTACTGGATCGCCGCCAGTCGCCGGATGATTCCGCCGTGTTCGTCGACTTGAAGACCGCGTGGGTGATTCAAGGACTCGGACACGGACACACGGATCTCGCGACGGCCGACGGATCGGAGATTCTGTCACGCGAATCGAACGAAGTCGTGGCGAACGCCGGACTTCGCCAATACACGCAAATCACGGACGAGAACGTCGCTTCCTTCCACTTTCACGGCGAACCGGCCGATTTCCCAATTTCGGCCATTATCTTCGTGCCGAACGACGATAAGTCGGCAACGTTGCTCATGGGACGCTTCGTTGACCCGAATGCCCGCGCTCAAGCCCTCGTCCCAGCGGAAGTCGTCGAGGAACTCATGAACTTGGTATTCCGCAGACAACGCATGATGAACGCCATGTCGGTGGTTCTCGGTGTCGTGACGAGTGCGTTTGTGGCCCTCGTCACCAGTCTGTCCCTGCGGTTGCGGCAGCGAGAAATGGAGACGCTGTTCAAGCTGGGATGCGGCCGATGGACCATCGTGAAGCTACAAGCGGTCGAAATGTTGATCGTGCTGGCAGTCAGCTCGATTTTGACCTGCGGCATGGCTGTGTTGTCGATGATCTGGGCCACCGAGTTCGCGCGCTCGTGGCTCACGTGATTTCGAAATCCCTATTTGAAAAAGGGGTCTGACCCTCTCCGGCCTCACCAAAGGGTCAGACCCCTTTTTCAGATCGCTTCTACGTGGCCTCGGATCGACGCAGGTTCTTGACCGGATAAGACTTGCGGACTAATCTCCTCGCCTGCCGGTTTGAAGCATGGACGCTTGCTAAGTTGGATTGACCCCGCGTCCAAGCCCAGGCGACAACCGCATTCTCAGTCGCTGCAGGGTCACCTTTCAACATTGACGGCATTTTCGCCATGTTGGCGAGCCCATTGAGTCGGCGTCGTGCCGCTCTCAGCACCTGTTTTTCGGAGGAAATGCGATCGACAACTACCGCCTCAATCTCCAGATTCGGATTACGCCAGTCCGTGTTGTTGACCACGAGGGCAACATGCTGGGAGTGATTCCGACATCGGAAGCTCAAGAGCTTGCGAACGAAGCAAATCTCGATCTCGTCGAAGTGGCCCCGACTGAACGTCCGCCGGTTTGCCGAATCATGGACTACGGCAAGTTCAAGTACGAGCAATCGAAGCGGCAGTCCCGCAACCAGAAAACGGCGCATCAAGTCCAGGTCAAGGAAATTCGACTGCGACCCAAGACCGGCAACCACGACATCGAATTCAAGATCAATAAGGCCCGAGAATTTCTGGCCCACCGAGATAAGGTCAAAGTCAACATCATGTTTCGTGGTCGCGAAAACGCTCATCACGAGCGAGGCCGAGAGATTCTGGGGAATGTGATCGCGATGTTGGAGGATGTGGCAAAAGTCGAAAAATCGCCGGGAATGGAAGGTGGCCGCAACATGACTGCGGTCTTGGCCCCCAAATAGGCAACCTCACCAACCGATTGTTGGCACGAACTAGAATCCAAATCCAGGTCTTGCCATAATCCCCGCCCTTCATTTCACGATCAGCTGGGTTCTCTTCGCGTTCGGTCAAGCGGGTTGGAACTAAACTTGCCCCGAGTTCGTCTGCGGACGATTTCATAAATCATCGATTGGTTCGGAATTATGCCAAAGCAAAAGACGCACAAGGGAATGGCAAAGCGATTCAAGCTGACTGCCACGGGAAAGGCCAAGCACCGGCGCGCGTTTCGCGGCCACTTGCTAAGCCACAAGAGCGGTAAACGCGTCCGCCAACTTCGGCAAGACGGCGTCCTCACCGGCGCCGAAGCGGCCGTCATCCGAGAAGGTTTGCGACCCGGTCGTTAATGTCGGGGCCGTTGTCGTCTTTGGTTTGACTAGAGACTCTCTGAAAAAGCGGGACAGGCACCCACATGTTGAGTTTCGGAATTGAATTGGCACAACATGTGGGAGCCAGTCCCGGTTTTTCAGAGAGTCTCCATTAAGAAACACCACTTTCCTGGGTAAATTGATCCGATGAGAGTTCGAACCGGAGTTTCTCGACACCGATCCAAGAAGCGGCTCTTCAAAGAAGCACGCGGCAATCGTGGCGGTCGAGGCAAATTACTGCGAACGGTCAAAGAGACGATCGTCAAGTCTCGCGCGTACGCTTACCGAGATCGCCGCGTTCGCAAACGTGATTTTCGGCGATTGTGGATCGTGCGGATTTCGGCGGCCTGCAAGATGCGGGGTCTGTCTTATTCGCGATTCATCCAAGGTTTGAAACTCGCCGAAATCGAACTCAATCGCAAGATGCTCAGCGAAATGGCGATTTCCAACCCGACGATCTTTTGCGAGGTCGTAGCGATTGCCCAAAACGCTTTGACGGCACACGCGGCTGCTTGATCAGTCGCCAACCGAGACATCAGCCCGATTTGCAGCGAATCATCGCTTGCATGTCGGGCTGGTTTTGTTTCGCGACATGCGGTCGACAACGCAACGTAGCCACCGTCGCCAGACGGTGGGGAAGTGCTGCGAAACCGCCGTCTGGTGCCGGTGGCTACAGCTTGACGCGTGCTGAATCGACGCGATTATCTTCGGTTTTTTCACGTCCACCAATCTGACTTCGAATGACGCCATGGATTTGATCGCACTCTTCGACGACTACGAATCGGCCGCCATCGCAGCAATCGAACAGGCGGACTCCGCAGCCGCGATTGAAGAGGTGCGGATCCTGTATCTCGGCAAAAAGAAGGGCCGACTCAAAGACCTCCAATCGTCGCTCTCCAAGGCGACACCCGAGGAACGTCCGGTTGTCGGCAAGCGTTTTAACGAGGTCAAGAATCGGGTCAGCCAGCGGTTGGACGAGCGAAAAGTGCAGCTCGCCGCACCGGTCGCCGCCCGAGGAGCCGACTTCGATGTGACGCTCCCCGGCACGAAAATCGAAATGGGGCGACCCCACCCGATCACGCAGACCATTATTGAATTCAAGGACCTGATGGGTCGTTTCGGATTTTCAGTGGTGGACGGGCCGGAGATCGAAGACGAATGGCATAACTTCGACGCCTTGAACATTCCTTTGGAACATCCGGCTCGCGACCCATTGGACAATTTCTATCTTGCGGCGGCGTCGGCCAATTCGGATGCCAAGGGCGGCCCGAGACTTTTGCGTAGCCAAACTTCGACCGTCCAGATTCGCACGATGGAACACACTCAACCGCCCGTGCGAGTCGTATCGCTGGGTCGCGTCTATCGACCGGATACCATCGACAAGACCCATTCCTGCATGTTCCATCAGATGGAAGGTTTGATGGTCGGTGAATCGGTGACGATGGCGCAGCTGAAGACGGTGCTGTTGATGTTCGCTCAAGCCTACCTTGGCGACGACGTCGACATCCGATTTCGTCCGTCGTTCTTCCCGTTCACGGAACCTTCAGTCGAAGTAGACATGAAGTGGGGCGACGATTGGCTCGAAGTGGGTGGAGCTGGAATGGTTGATCCGAATGTGTTGCGGGCGGTCAATTACGATCCGGAGCAAGTCACGGGATTCGCGTTCGGCCTGGGAATTGAACGATTCTGCATGAAACGCCACGAGATCGACGACATCCGCCGCTTTTATGAAAACGACATTCGATTTCTGTCTCAGTTCTGAGCGGCACGAACTCGACGGACGGACATTATTCTGGAAATTGACGA
>JAQBZS010000141.1 GCA_027622115.1 Planctomycetota bacterium
GCAGACGTTTCCATAGTCGAGTTACTTGACCGTTGGCGGGCCGAGAACCCGACAAGTGCGGAATTGCGTAAGAATGTCGCGTCGTTGAATGCTCGATCGCCGATTTCCAGCGTGGCGAACGAGGCCGTATCGCAGGAGAGCACTCTCAAGAACTTCGACGCAAACTCGGACTTTCAACATGACCCTCATTGTCCGGGAACTGCCGAAGGCTGAAGCCGACCCAAAGCCATTGCTACTCATTCACATACGTTTCCAAGAATCGCGCCAGCCGGTGGAAGTCGGAACCGGGTTCGACCAATCGCACTCTTGTGACCAGCGTGTCGGGATCGACGAGTTCACTGAACGGCACGTTGTGCAACGAGAGTTGGCCGGCGACCGAAATCATGACGCCGTCGAGTTTGTCCTCGACCAAAGCCCGATACGCACCCACGCCGAGTTGGCTGCCGAGCATCACATCGAACGCTTGCGGTCGCGAGCATCGAGATTCGTAGCCCAATTGCAGCCCGGTGACCTTCTTCGTTCTTCCAGTCTGCCGTTCGTACTCGGCGGCAACCAGGCGGGAAAACGTCTTTGCCAAATCCAAATGCGCGACCGAGATGTGCCCGTGCTCGTCGCGCGGCACATCTTTCAATTGGGCTTCGGAAAAGTACTCGGCCAAACCTTCCGCGACCACAACCACGCCGTACTTCTTGCCTTCCTCTTCTTCGCGGACCCGCATCGTGCGGACGATGCGACGGATGACTTCGTCGATGTTCATTTTTGTGACTTCACGCGATTCGCCGGTTTCCGGGTCGGTCGTGGTCTCGGTGACTGCGTATCGGCCGGTGATGTCTTCGACACTGATGACCAACGACGACTCGCTGGCAATCGCCGCTCCATACGCCAGCCATCCAGCACTGCGCCCCATCGTTTCCACGACGAAATAGCTGCGACTCGATTCGGCATCCGCCACCAGGTTGCGGATTTCGCCGGCCAGGATTTCAACCGCGGTGAAATACCCGAAGGTGAAATCGATCCCCGAGTAATCGTTGTCGATGGTTTTGGGCACATGGACCACGGGGATGCGATGCGAGCCTTCCGGCAACGTGTCCTGGTAGAGCTTGAATTTGTTGGCCGTTTTAAGCGTGTCGTCGCCGCCGATCGAGACGAGAGCGTCCACGTTGAGCGAGCACAGGGCTTCGTAGGTGGTCTTCATCGGAGCCACACGTTCGGCATCGTGCAAGTGCGCGGGCGAATTGATGAACTTTCCGGGATTGGCCCGCGCCGTTCCCAAGATGATGCCCGACTGATTCCGAGTTCGTTTCAGGTGCGAGTGGGTGATTTGGAAGTAGTGCTCGCCTTCGACCAGCGGATTTTCGGGCGAGTACTCCAGCAGGTGGGAATAGCCGTACCGCACCCCGACCACGCCGATGTCGTTGCGCAAGAATGCCATGGCGCAGGTCGAAATCACGGCGTTGGCGGCAGGTGCCGGACCGCCGGAAAACAGGATCGCGGCATTGCGAAAGTCGTGTTCGATTTTGGGGGGGCGTGAAAGCGGTGCGTTGTCTGTCATCGTCATCGGTCCGGTCTGGATTCTGTGTGCGTGAATCGCAGCTATGAGCGTCATCCGCATTCAGGTGTCGGAATCAGTGTCTTCGCTGCATATTGGCTGTTGGCCGTGCCAGCAGTTCTCGATTTCGTCTTTCCATGTGGAAATCTTGTGCGCCGAAGGCCCCGAGTTGTGAGCCGCACGGCGCTGGCCCATTGGCCCAAGAGTTGTGGGATTTCGTGCGTGAGCCGTTGGCCGTAAGGCCTCGGGCACGCCCGTGGCACGCCCGTGGCACGCCCGTCGCACGCCCGTCGCACGCCCGGCCCGGCCGCTAACGCGTCACGGCTCACAACTCTGGGGCCATTGGACGCTAGCCGCCAGCGTCGGACGAAGATACCGAAAAAACCGGCGGCTTGCCGCTCACACAAACTGCACATTTCAGAACGGTTGGGGAGATGAATTGCTACGAGTTGCCTCAGTTGGAGTCTTCCCCCGGAAGCTCAAGCCAAAACGTGGCTCCCCGCTGCTCGACCGATTCGATGGAAACCGATCCACCGTACGATTCCATGATGCGTTTCACAATTGCCAAACCGACGCCCGATCCTTCGCTGCGGGAGTCCAATCGTTCGAACGGCCGCAAGACTCGCTCGTGATACTCGACCGAGATCCCCGGCCCGTTGTCGCGCACAAAGCACCGAACGCGGTCCGCGATTCGTTCACATCCAATCGAGATCGTTGGGTTTGCGGCCGAGCAGCCGTATTTCAGTGCGTTGGTCATGAGGTTTTCGAAGACTTGATAGACGGCATGACGGTCCGCTCGAATCGACGGCAATTGATCTGTAACCCGAACCGCGGCCCCAGCCGCTTGAATGCTCGGTTGAAGGTCTTCAATCACCTCGCCGACCACGCCCGACAACTGGACGGTTTCGGGCGTGACGATCACTTGGCCCAACCGGCTGAGTTCCAGGATATCTTCAATCAAATCCTTCATTCGCAAATTCGCAGCCTCCAGCCGTGCGATCGTCTGCGGAATCTCGTCCATCTGCCCTGCTTCAAGATCTTCGCGCAGCACACCCAGAAACCCGGACGATGTCACCAGCGGCGACTTGAGGTCGTGCGAAACCGTGTAGACAAACTGTTGCAACTCCTCGTTCTTGAGTTGCAGTTGGAGATTGGATTCGTTGAGTTCGTGAGTCCGCTGTGCCACTTCGCGTTCGAGTTCTTCGGGACTGCGCAACTTGAGCAGCAGTGGAATCACCGGCAGCAGAGCCGCAACCGTCCACCACGACACGATCGCGGTGACCAGCTTGACCAACGCCGAGAAGCGATACCACGGAATCCAAAAGATCGTGGCCTCGATCAGATGCACCGTTCCGCAGGCAAAGATGAAGAGACTGAACAGATAGAAGATCTTCGGGAACGGCAGGTCGGTCCGCTTCTTCACGAAGTAGCCCAACGCAAAGGGAATCGCCGTGTAGGCCAAGAAGACCATGATGTCGGAGATGATATGCGTCCAGCCGTGAATCGCGGACCAAGTTCCGCATTCCCAACGAGGCGGAAAGCTGGTGCTATCGAAGAGGATGTCAATGTCCATGAAGTATTCCACGAATCGAAACGGATCGACAAGAGACCAAAGCTTGACACATTGCCATCGGACTTGCACGGTCGGTATTCGCCGATCGAACGCGTCGATCGTGAAATCAGGCGTCGTAAAATCGAAACACTTCGGATTCGTTTACGCCTTGATTGGTCGCGTTCATGATCAAACTACCGGAGTCGGTCGTAAAATCGAAACACTTCGGATTCGTTTACGCCTTAAACGTGGCGACGAACATCGCACCGCCATCGGCGGGCAATTCGACCCATGCACGCCCACCGTGCAACTCGGCGATGCGCCGCACGATTGCCAAGCCCACTCCCGTACCCTCGCCGGTGGTTTGCAGACGTTCGAACAGTGAAAACACTTGCTCGTGATACTCCGGGGCGATGCCTGGGCCGTGGTCTCGGACGGACAAGCGAAATCCGTCGCTGATTGTTTCGGCTTGGATTTCGACTTGCATCCCAGTGTTGGGGCAGCCGTACTTGACGGCGTTCGTTAAGAGATTATCGATCACTTCTCCCAAACGAACCGGGTCGGCCACCACCGTCGGCAATTCATCGGCAACCACCAATTGTGCGCCTGCCTGCTCGAATCTCTCCTCCAAATCGGTGGAGATGCTGCGGATCAGGATGTTGAGGTCGACCGATTCCGATTCATTGCGAACCGCGCCTAAGCGGCTGAGATGCAGCAAGCCTTCGATCAAATCGCTCATCCGATTCGTGGCGGATTCCAGACGATTGATCGAATCTTGCAGATCTTCGACTCGCCCTTCTGCCAGGTCTTCCCGCATCAGTCCCACAAACCCGCGGCACGTGACCAACGGAGACTTCAAGTCGTGCGAGACCGTGTAAACGAATTGGCTCATTTCTTCGTTCTTGCGTTCCAATTGCTCGTTCATCCGCTTCAACTCGGCCTCGCCGTGTTCACGGTCCGTCATGTCTCGCATGATCAACGTGAAACGACGGCCCCCCGCGAGCGAGAATTCGCCGACGGACATCGCGATCGGGAATCGTGTGCCATCCTTGCGCAGCCCAACGCTCGCGTTCATCAATTCGCTCGACACCGGCTGATCGGATCGCACCGCGTGTGTCAACTCGCGCTGAATCTCGTTCGCGAACGACGCCGTCAGCAAACGCGTGATTGACTGCTGGATGAGTTCCGTATGTTTGCAGCCGAACAACTGCTCGACGGCGGGATTGGCGGTTTCGATCACGCCGTGCTCGTCGACGGTGATGATCGCGTCGGCTGCGGTGTCCACCACCGATCGATAATGGGCATCCGACAGCGTGGCGTTTTCAATCGACTGACTAATGAGCACCGCCACGTTGGACACGACTTCCAAGTCGCTCGACGTGTATTCCTCGCCGTCCTCGGATTCGAGATGCACCACGCCGATACTTCGTCCCGAACGATTCAACAGCGGGATACACAGAACCGACGGCGCGTCGAAGACCGAGTCTTTCAGGGATCCTCGGAGATCGGCGCCCAGAATGGCGGTGCCACGATCCATCGCCGTGGCAATCAATCCATCATCCAGCGGCCCGATCGTTTCCTCGGACGCGTCTCGAGCCTGCTTGATAGCGGCCGTCCTGAGCACACCGTCTGCGGCGTCGACCAGCAGCAGGTGCCCACGCCGTGATTGAGGCAGGATGCGAAACACGTTGTCCATGACTCGAGACAACAACTGGCCCAATCCCAACGACCCACCCAAATCGCGAGCGATCTTGAGGAACGCGGTCAGTCGCACGGCTGCTTGCTTGATTGCTCGTGTGCTCAATGAAATCGTCCACGTCGATGGACGCGACAACCGACTTGCGATTCAACCCGTCGGAGTCCTCGGCACCGGCAGCCACGCCGCCGTTCCAAACGGAATCGCCGTCCGCTTCCGCCGATTCGCCGGTTTCGTCGAGCGAGATCTGAAAGACGTGATGATCGATGCGAATCCGATCCGTGTCACGAATTCGAGCCTGCCCGTAAACGCGGCGGTTGTTGAGATACGTGCCGTTGCTGCTCCCCCCGGTCCTGAAGCAGCCAGACACCGTCTTGCT
The DNA here is from genome assembly GCA_027622115.1 of Planctomycetota bacterium. Lineage (GTDB taxonomy): Bacteria > Planctomycetota > Planctomycetia > Planctomycetales > Planctomycetaceae > JAQBZS01. The sequence goes on from JAQBZS010000141.1 coordinate 5,177, forward strand.
CGACGATGCAGGCATGCGCTCGCGAAATGGTTTGTTCCGGCAACGAGATGTCCGCATCGGATGCGCGTCCGATCCGAAATTCGTGACGGAGTTCAAATTTCTCACCGGCCAGCGGGCCGTGAATGATGGCGATGCTGGGATGTTCTTTTGAGATCAAACGACTGTGATCGAATTCGGCCATGGCATGCATTCCGTAGACTCCGAAGGGGTGAATGGTGAAACGGTATTGGATCTTGATCGCGCCGTGCATCGGGGAATCCCGGAGATTGGGGAAGCGTCGCGATGCCGATGCGACCGCCGGACGTCGGTTCGCAACGTCCATACTCAAGCATCGTGGGGAATCCTCCGGCCGTTCACCGCAATTTCATCGAGATCGCCGGAATGTGCCGATCTACGAGATTCCCCGAGACAGCGATCGGTCGCAACACGACTCGGCAACGGACGTTTGCCCCGATGTCCATCGTTTTTCATTCGCCGATAATCCCTGCATGCACGCTGAACTGTTTCAGCGACAACGCCCTTCAATGCAGGAACATCACAATGAGCACTCTCACCGACTCAGCTCCATTGGTCCTCACCTCATCCTTTGAAACGGAATTGCTCGAACGAGCACAAACGGCGATGGCCGATCGGGAATCACTGACATCCAACTCGTGGCTGGGCAACCTCTTGGAAGCCCTCGCGTCCGTCGCGGATTCCGCACGCAACCAGACCTGCCACGACCTGCAGTCGCAGTCGCAGTCGCAGTCGCGGTCTCATCTTGAGCCCACGGGACGCCGCGGAGTCGTCGCGGAAACTCGACCGGGAACTTGGGGCGGCTCGGTTCGTCTTCGCGACACGGACGTTCGCGAGATCGCATCCGAATATCGGCGGCTGGATCGAACCTGGAAGCAGCTCAGAACACGGCTGCTCGCACTTCAGGAAAAGACATCGGAGCAGACGTCCTATGACCCGGTTTCGCTGAGCATGCGATGCGAGGTTGTCGGCTGGATTCGCGACTGGCACGAATATCGTGCTGCACTTCAAGAGAATTCGCATTTGGAGCGCGTTCTCGCGTCGATCCCACACGATGCATAATCGCACGCTCAGTTCGAGCGACGGAACTCAGGGGATCCCCTAGGCACTGACGCAGCTGCAATCAATCGGGATTCCTCAGAATCCAGCATGAACTCCGAGCGGAATCAAAACTTCTGAGACGCAGGCGAGTGGTTGGTCATGAACGAAGCCGAAACCCGCGCCGAACACATCGACCCGGCCTTGCAAGCCGCCGGCTGGGGCGTCGTCGAAGGGAGCCGCATCCCCCGCGAGTCTCCGATCACGCTGGGACGACTCGAAGGCTTCGACCGGCGCGGCAGTCTGAGAGATGCCGATGACTGACGAAACACCTCAATGCGAAATCATCCTGTATCAGACCGAAGACGGTCGCACACAGATTCCCCCGGAACTGATCGCCGAGCGGGCCGATGCGACGAAACCCAATATGGGCCTGACGACTTGGAAGGCGGACACTGTTCGCAAAGCGGATGTGAAAATCGCGAAGAACGAGGCAGTATCCTGGGACGATGCCGGTCCAATCACGTTTGAGACTCACGGACTGGACTCGACGACTGCTCTATCCCATGAGTAACGCCGTCACGAGTTCGTCTTGGGCGAAGAAGCTGTCGGCTTGGTTGACTTCGCCGTCCACAAATTGCCATTGATCCAACCAGTCAGGCAAGTCGGATTCATGGTTGCGAACAGGTTCGACCATTTGTCGATGCTCGCCCTTGGCGTGTTCGACGACGGGTTGCGCGTTGGTTGCGTCATCAGTAGGTGTCGGCACCAATCCTTCGAGCGACAACTCCAAGGACAGCGACACCACGAGTTCGTCGATGCCGATGAGAGTCGCGGACTCCGAGGATTGCTCGTGAGCGGTATCGCTGGCGTGCGGCGTCGACTCCGAATCCAAGGCAACCACGTCGAAGTTCACCGTGAATTGATGCTCCAGGCTCCAGTTGTGAGTCCCGTTGACGTTGATGGCTTTGATCCACACCGAATAATCGCCGGGCGGCAAGTCCTTGGTGGCCGTGGCGATGGTGTCCGTCAGGGCGGTCAAGCGGATGAAGGCGACGCTCGGGGTCGCTCGTTCCGACAGCCACAATTGGTATTCCACGATGTCCGCGCCGGGCGTCCAGGCGAAAGTGGGACGTGTGTTGGGGGTTGTCGCACCCGGAGCCACGATCACCGGGCGGGCGGGTTGGGCGGCGGCGATCGTCACGAGTTTCGCGGTGCTCGATGGGCCGGCGGTTCCCACTTCGTTCGTGCCGGTGACCACCACGCTGTAAGTGCCGTTGACGATCGGTGTGCTGGGCGTGAACGACGTGGTACTCAGACCTACCTCGTTAATGATCACGGTGCTCGTCGTGGTGTCCGTCACGACGAGGTTGTAGCGCGTGGCGTTGACGACCGATTGCCAGGCGAATGCGGGTGTTGAATCGGTGGTTGTGGCAGCCATCGGGCTCGTGATTTGAGGCGCCGTCGTCGGTACGCCCAACGCGACCGTGAACGAAATTCTGGACGTCCAACCACTTCGCTTGTTCAATTCGTTGAACGCTTGCATGTTGAAGTGGTACGTGTCCGCTGCCAGCGCGTTGGCGGCCGGGATCGTGAAACTGGTCGCGCCGGCGATGTTCTTTTGACGGAACACTTCCGTACCGCTACTGGTGTCGACGATCGAGATCTCGACGTTGTCCGTGTTCGCGTCTTGCGTCCACGTGAAGGTCGGCGTGGCGTCGTTGATCGTGCCGGTCGGCGTCAGCGGGACCGGCTTGGCGGGCACGTTGATGTCGATCGTGATCGTGTGCGGCGCGCTCCACATGCTGTAGACGCCAGCCAGGTTTTTGCCTCGAACCCGCACGTCGTAGTCGCCTTCCGCCAAGTTGATCGTCGCTGTGAACGAATTCTTCGTCAGCGTCTTTTGGCGGATCACTTCGTCGCCGGTATCCAACTCGACCACGCTCAAGTCGAACATCGCCACGTTCGGATCGTCGGTCCAGACGAACGTCGGCGTGAGATCGGTGACGGTGCCGTTCGCGGCGGGACTGGTCACGCTGGGCTTCACCGGATTGGCTGCCGTGCCGACGTTGATGTTGAAGAACGTGCTGCTGGTGCCGAGGTTTCCGTCATCGGCCACGATCCGCACGTTGCTGATGTCGACATCGCCGGTGCCGGGAGTGCCGCTAAACGTGCTGGTGCCCGAGTCGAAACTCAGCCAGGTCGGCAATGCAGCACCGTTCCCCGAGTACGCGGACAGCGTCAGTGTGTCACCGACGTTTTCATCGAAGAAGGTGTTGGTCGGCACGGTCCAGTTGAAGGACTTGCCGGCCGCGAGCGACACGTCGGTCGGTGAATTGACTACGTAGGGCGAAATGTTGCCGTTGGGCGTCATCGCCGACGAACTGGTAGCGATCGGGCCTGTGCCGAGTTCCGTGGGCGTGATGCTGGTGATGACCCGTCCCGTCGCACCGTCGAAGACTTGTCGACCCACACCCGTGCTACCGTCGCTCGGGCCGACGATTACGTCATCCACGCCATCGCCGTTGAGGTCCGCAGCCGTCACAGCCACGCCACCACTGAAGGCCGCGTCGTAGGCGAAGAAGTCTTGCAGGATTGTCAGGTCTTGGCCCGAATAGACTCGCGTGTGCGGGCCGCCGCCGGGTCCGGCACCGGTGACGATGTCGGCAAAACGGTCGCCGTTGAAATCGCCCGCACCGACGAACACGCCGCCCATGAATGTGAGGTCGTACGCGAAGAAGTCCTTCACGACTGCACCGGTCACGCCGTCGAACACTTTGACGTTCGGTCCGCCGCCGGCACCGGGGCCGGTGATGATGTCCGGGATGCCGTCGCCGGTGACATCGCCCGCCGCGACATTGACGCCGCCGAGAAACGTGGACGTGTAGACGATCTGGTCGAACAGCAGGTTGTCGGGATTGGTGCCGTCGAAGACTTTGACGTGTGGTCCGCCGCCTGGGCCGGGTCCGGTGAGAATGTCGGCCACGCCGTCTCGATTGAAGTCGGCCGCCGCGACATTCACGCCGCCCATGAAGTTGATGTCGTACGCCATGAATTCGAGGAACAGCGCCCCGGACGAATTGAAGACTTGCACGTGAGGCCCGCCGCCCGCCTTGGCCGCCGCGATGATGTCGGCTCGTCCGTCGAAGTTGAAATCGCCCGTGGTGACATTCGATCCGCCCGCGAAGTTGGACGCGAACGGCGTGACGGTAAGCGTTTGACCGGTGTCGGGATCGGTGATCGAGATCGCGTTCGGCGAGCCACCCGTGTTCACGGACAAGCTGGACGTTGTGATGAGTTGCTGTGAGAAGTCGTCGTTGATGACCGTGGCCACGCCGCCCATCGAGGTTCCGCCGCCTGCAAAGGCAACGCCGGTATCGCTGAGGTTGCTGAATCGCAGGATGAAGCTCTCGGTGTCTTCGATCGCGCGGTCGCCGGTGACATCGACGATCAACGTGGCGGACGTGTCGCCGGCCGCAAAACTGAGCGTGCCGGAGAGCGACGTGTAGTCATTACCCACCGTGGTCGACACGTCTTCGGTGGCGTAGTCGACGGTGAAGTTGCGGCTGACGATCTTGTCGAACGTGATGTTGAACACGAACGGGCTGACTCCGAGATCGCCTTCCTGCACCACCACGTCGTTGATCTGCATGACGGCAATGTCGTCGTTGACGATCGTGCCGGTGCCTTGGCTGTCGGCGAATGTCACATCGCGACCGGTGGCCAAAACATTCGACAGATTCACATGGAAGCCTTCGTCAAGCTCGCCAATCGAGTCCCCATTGACGTCAATTGTGATGCTCTGTGTCTGGTTTGCTCCGCCGTTCGCGGCGAAGGTGACTGATGAAGACTTGCTGGTGAAATCTTTGCCGCCGAGATTGGCAGCGGTCGAACCGGTTTCGTCTTCGGCCGCGTTCGCGATCGTGGCCGTTGAGAAATCCAGAGTGACATCCAAGTCCACTTCCGCGTCCAGCGTGACCGTGAACGTGTACGCCGTCGTCCCGACATCACCTTCAATCAGCGACACGTCGTTGATGCTGATGGTGGCACTGTCGTCGTTGTTGATCGTGCCCAGACCTTGGTTGTCGGCGAACGTCACGTCTCGACCTGCGGCGCTGATGCCGCTCAGGTTCAGGAAGAACGTTTCGTCGAGTTCCACTTTCGCGTCGCCGTTGACTTGCACGGTGATCGTCTCGGTCGCACCGGCGACCGTGCTGCCGAAGCTGCGGGTCGTCGAGATGCCCGTGTAATCGCTGTCCGCCGTGGTGGCTGTGTCGTTGGCCGTAGCGAAGTCGAAGCTGATTCCCGTGTCGACTTCGGTATCCAGCGTGACGGTGAACGTGTAGGCCGTCGCGCCCGCGTCGGTTTCGCTTTGGGTGACGTCGTCGATGCTCAGCGTGGCCGAATCGTCGTTCGTGATCGTGCCCAGGCCCTGGCTGTCGGCGAATGTGACGTCTCGACCACCGGCCGCAATGTTGCTCAGGTTGACGAAGAACGTCTCGTCCAGTTCCACCTTCTGGTCGCCGTTGACCTGCACGGTGACCGTCTCGGTTGCACCGGCCATCGTGCTGGCGAAGTTGCGGGTTGTGATCGAAATACCGGTGTAGTCGCTGTCGGCCGTGGTGGCGGTGTTGTTGGCCGAAGCGAAGTCGAAGCTGACACCCGTGTCGACCGCGGCACTCAAAGTCACGGTAAACGTATAGGTCGTTGCGCCGGAGTCGGTTTCGAATTGAGTCACATCGTTGATTGACAATGTCGCGCTATCATTATTGGTGATCGTGCCGGTGGCCGTGTTCTGGGCTCCGATGATCG
>JAQBZS010000142.1 GCA_027622115.1 Planctomycetota bacterium
CAAAACCACCTGGAAGACTAAGCGATCATCGCGCTCCTCGTGGACTTCGCCTCGCGTGATCCAGTGCGGCGAACGGAAGCAGGTGATTGTCAGCTCGTCGGGAACTGTCGATGGCTACGATGCAGACACCGGCGAGCAACTCTGGTCTCACACCGGCCTCAGTGGAAACCTCATTCCGTCCGCATCCGTGTCGGGAACGCGAGTTTTTGTCGGTGCAGCGGTGTCTCGCACCGATCCCAACGCACGCTCGGCCGCGGCTTCGAACTGCTGCATTCAACTCACACCCGGAAAAGCGCCCGGCTACCAATTGCTGTGGCAGGCGAACAAAGCCGTGACGCACTACGCCAGCCCGCTGGTTCACGACGGCCACGCCTACTACGTCAACAAGGTGGGCGTCGTGTACTGCCTCGACGCCAAGACCGGGCAACAACGATACGTTCATCGAGTCGGGCATCCGTGCTGGGCACAGCCAATTGCATGCGGCGATCGCATTTACATTTTCGGTAAAGATGGAGTGACCAGCGTTCTCGCGTCCGGGCCGAAGTTTGAGTTGTTGGCGACCAATCGTCTGTGGAATCCGGTCGATCCTCCGTTGCCGGCTCGTTCCTTCGACTACGCACCACAGAGCGAGGAAGACACGCGTCCTCGCCAAGCAGCACAGGAGTATCTCGACCCAATCGTTTACGCTGCGGTGGTCGTCGACAATGCGTTCGTGATTCGTCTTGGGACACATCTCTTCAGGGTAGGCCAGCGGCCAGGACGCGTCGCAGCGGAGGCCGACACCGTGTCGTCGTCAAGAGTGGACTGAGGCGAGCGAGGGCTCAGCACGTCATGCGATTCAGCCGAACGCTCTGGCCGACGATGCGTTTCTGCAACCGGCGGGAACTCAGGTCGACATCTCCTGGGAGGACCGATCGCACTTTTACCGAACGGCGGCACGGGCCATGCGGCGGATGCTGGTCGATCACGAGCGCAAACGGCGGGCTCGAAAGCGTGGCGGGGGCGGCGGTCAGCGATTGCCAATCGAACCACAGAAAATCGCGGCCATTCAGTCAAATACCGATCTGCTGGCACTGAACGACACCCTCGAGCAGCTGGCTCAGCTCGATCCACGGCAGAGCGAGATCGTCGACCTGCACCATTTTGGCGGAGCGACCTTTGAAGAAACAGCTCGCATCCTTGGTATCTCGCGCTCAACGGTCAAACGCGAGTGGACGGCCGCCAAAGCCTGGTTGCATCTACAACTCAGCCGAAACTGAATCTCCCTGACGCACCCCGCCGGAATCACAAAGTGAGCCTGTCCTACGAATCCCCGGCTACCGGATCGTGACGAAATCGTTGTGATTGAATAGCACGAGCACGAGGTTCTCGCGGGCTCGGACGATTGGATCGGCGGATGGGGGAACCCGATTCACCGTTGTGCCCAATGCTTGAAGCTTCGACGGGGCGGAAAGGGTTTCTGCCTGTTGGTTCAGGAATTCGCGGCAGGTTGCCAATTCGCGGGTGCTTGGTCCTCGCGACAAGATCGTTTCGAACGCGGCCTGCACGAAGTCGTCGTTTGTGGATGTCTTGATCTTGCTGGCGAGCAGTCGCGACTCGGCCAACGTCAACGAGCTGTTGATCATGGTAAAGGCCTGTTGCGGCCGGACGGATTGTTTGCGGCGATAGCACTCACGCGGGTTGGCTCCGTCAAACATCTCCAGGAACTGCATCTGCCGCTGTCTTGCGTGTTGGAAATAGACGCTGCGACGCGTGTTGGATTCGCCCTGGTCCCGTGCGATTTCGGCACCTCCGGTTTTTCGATCCAGCGAACTTGACGCCGAGAAAATGGAATCGCGGATCACTTCGGCCTGCATCCGGCGGCTGTTCGCTCGCCAGAGGAACTCGTTGTCTGGATCAAGCTTCGCGTTCCCAGCCGGTGCATTCTTGACGCCCGATTCCAACGCATACACACCCGATGTCACGATCAACCGATGCAATTTCTTCAGGCTCCAGTTGTTGTCCATCAGGAAATTGGCCAGGTAATCCAGCAGCGCGATATGCGTGGGTTGCGGACTGCGGAGCCCAAAGTCGTCGACTCGTTCCACCAGCGGGCTGCCAAAGTGCCTGGTCCACACGTGATTGACGGCGACTCGCGCCGTGAGCGGATTGCTGCGATCCGTGATCCAACGAGCCAACGCCAAGCGGCGGCCGGTGCTTGTCCGAGCGTACGATGTTCCCAAGGCGGTGTAGGCTTCACTGGGTTGCCCGGCAGCTTTGCGAGCTGCGGCAAGGGCCTGCTTGGCCGGCGCGATCTTTTTTTGAGCGGCATCGATGGCCGACTTCGCTTTTGCCGCATTCTTGTCGGGCGCGAGTCGTGCCGTTTTCAGGTCGAATTCCGATTTGGCAAGCACTTCGTCCGCCAACGCAACCACCGCCTGTTGTCGAGCGTTTCCAGCCGCCAATGCCGTCGCTATTGAGGTTGGTTTGTCGGATTCGACCAGCCCATATTTCGTCCGTTCGGCGGCGACTTGCGCGGTGACCTCGGTCAATTGAGCACGCGCTGTCGCGAGTTGTTTTTCCGTGACGACCTGCTTCGCCTGGGCCAATTCGAGTTTCGCCGCGAAGTCGGTCGGTTGTGGTTGCTGATTTTCCGCGACGGTGGTTGGCGTGTCGGAGCCCGGCGGTTTCAACGGGACGTCCTTCGACAACTGCCGGATCGCGAGCCGGTCGAACTCGGCACTCGCGTCGTAAGTCCATATGGCAAACTTCCCGGCTTGCCGCGCCACGGGCATGCGATAGGCCAACGCGAATTCTCCGTTGACTCGAATGTTCAACACCTGATCGCGGACCAACACTTCGAGCTTGATGTTTTCGCGAAACGTGGCCCGGCAAGGGACGACGCCGTTGGGCGGATAGTTGTCGACTCCATTGGTTCGATGGAACGCACTCACCGTCGAACCGCCGCCTTTGAGGCTGACATAGACGGCTTGATGGTGCTTGTCGTCGGCTTCGTCGAAACTGAAACCAACGGAGCGATACGTGTTGCCCCCCGTCGTCTTAAAGGACAACTCGGCCGCGAAATCTTGCGGGTGCCGCTTGACGGTCACCATCGGCGAGAACGAGGCAGCCACGTTTTCTTGCACGACGCGACCGTCTCGATAACTCCAATCGCCGCGCCGCACCGTCCAGGTGTCCGGGCGCGACTTCTCGAAGTCGTCGATCAGAAACGTGACCGATTCCGCCGTCACTGCCTTGGGCGTTTTTGATTCGGGTGGCTTTGGTTGAGCAGGGGTCTGTGGCTTGGACGGCTGAGTCACCGCCGTCGTCTTGACCGCCGCCAATTCTTGCGTCGCCACGTCCACGGCTTTCCGAGCGCTCGCGACTGCCGCTTCTGTGGAAGTAACCGCTGCCCGCTTCTGAGCGATCAGATCGTTGACGACGTGCTCACGAAGATCCGGGAAATAGCCCAACAACGGAATCGCGACCTCGGCCACCTGATATGCGGAACCACCCACAACGCTCGGAACTGCCGGCGCGATCGGCTTGTCCTTTACCGGCTGCTTCGCATCGCCTCGTGAAAACAAGAACGTGGCCTCGGTCGGCTTGGCATCGTAGACGCGAACAAGTCCATCCTGAGCGATATCCAACTGCCCGGCGACACGCTCGGTCCGCACGTCATAGGGCTCGAAGATCGCACGGAACGCGTAGTATTCGTGCTGCGAGATGGGATCGTACTTGTGATCATGACAGCGGCAGCAATTGAGCGTCAGGCCGAGAAACGCTTTCGCGGTGTGTTGCACGGTGTCGTCCATCCAGACATTGCGATCAAACTTGTACCAATTCCGAGCCAGGAACCCGGTGGCCCGCAACACCGTCTCGTCATCCGGAGCGGCTTCATCGCCAGCCAGCATTTCCACGATCATGCGATCGTAGCCCTTGTCCGCGTTGATCGATTCGATGATCCAATCCCGCCAACGCCAGATGTACTTTTGGCTGTAGCGCATTTCGTTGCCGAATCCGGCCCAATCGCTGTAACGCCAAATGTCCATCCAATGGCGACCCCATCGCTCGCCGTGCCCCGTCCGTTGCAGTAGGTCGTCCACCACGTCTTCCAAGGCGTGCGGTGAATCGTTCTTCAAGAAAGCCTGCAATTCGGCCCGAGTCGGCGGCAGTCCGATCAGATCGAGATACACGCGTCGGAGCAGGGTTTCCTTCCGCGCCCGCGAAACCGGAACTAAGCCGCGTTGCCGATGCACGTCGGCAACAAACGCGTCAATCTCGTTCCGCATCCACGGCTGACGATCGACGGCGGGCACGGCCGATTTTCGCGGAGCTTGAAACGACCAATGCGTCCGCGGGTCGGCGGGAATCGCTTCGTCCGGTGCCTCGGCCCCCTGTTCAATCCACGATCGCAGGATGGCGATCTGGTCCGCATCGAGCGGTTCACCTTCGCCTTTGGGCGGCATCCGAGTCTCGGCATCGCTCGACGTCACACGTTGCAACAGCAGGCTGAGTTCCGGCTTTCCCGGCTGAATCACAACACCCGTGTCGCCGCCTTTCCGAATCAACGACGCGGCGTCGAGTCGCATGCCGGCTTCCTGCTTCAACGCCCCGTGACACGCAAAACACTTTGTGGAAAGCAGCGGCTTGACCTGCTTCAAGTAATCGACCTTCGAGTCCGCCGGTTCGGCAAGGCAATACGACGACATCGCCATGAAGGCCACGACGGCAGGTAAACTCACACGAAAACAGCGCGATCCGCACATCATTGATTCGACCTTACAGCGGCAAGTCTCGTCACAACGCATCAACGCATTCTGATGCAGGGTCTAGCCAGCGTCGAGTGCGTGGGGTCGGTGGGATGTGAATTTGGAGTGCTCCGGCTTGACGGAGCTTTGGGATTTTCAATTTTCACGTCGTGGTTCAGTTCACGCATTCGTGAGCGGATCGGCACAACATCTCCGAAACGAATACTGAAAATTCCAAATTCCAAAGCGACGTCAAGCCGTCGCACTCCATAAGCGCAACTTTCGACCGAAGGGTGATCGAGCTTCTCAGTTGCCCAAACTTCGTGCCGAGTTCAAGGTCTGCCGTAGAACCTGTACCGACTTCATGAGGCTCAACGGCGCGGCGGGTCGCACAACAATCGACCAATCGCGCGCACCCGCGGCAAGCTCCGCCGACGCGACTGTCCCGTAATACATCGGATACGGCATCGAATCGCTGCGTCCGCCCGTGTAGACACCGTCTCCCACCGAAACGGCTGTCGTTGCTGTAATGTGTCGCAGCACGCAGGTCTCGGAGCCCGTGCCTTCCAAGATGCCCTCGGCGCCAAAGTTCAAGCCGTGCGAAGTTTCGCGGGCCAACTGCGCCCGACCGCGATAGTCGCGATCCGTGACCAGCCTCACCGTGGCCACGTGCGAACCCGCGTGGGCGATTCGTCCAACCACGCATCGACCGCTGTAGACCGGCAATCCAACGGCGACATCCGACGTCACACCTTGGTCCAACCACAACGACGCGGCATCAATCACCGGCAACCCGGCACTGATCGTTTTGATTTCCTCAGCCGTGATCAACATGCCCGACCATGCCTTTAAGCCTCGCTCGTGCCCCACCACGCGAGCTTCGACCAATTCGGGTACCAACAGAGGTTCGCCGGGAGTCCCAATATACGGCGAAACTCCGGTTAGGCGGGCTTGCCGCAACTCGTCCTGCAATTCGTGATTGGCGATCTGTAACCGCCGGATGGCCAGTTCATGGGCTCGGGATGTCGTCGCCAAATCTGCGGGGCTTACGGTCGTCGAGTCGTTTGCGCGAGACCACTCGTCCATACGCTCGCAAATTTGCCCGACCAAAGCTTGCCCCGGTTGAATCGTGTCTCGGACGGCGGAGCGGATGGAATCGGTGACCGAGTCGGGCAACATCAGCAAGCCCATCGCGACAACGCACAGGGCAATCGTGACCGCCATTCGACGGAGTGGAGTATTAGACGTCGCCATCGCCGCTATCCAGACTGTCTCGCCATTGAGGCAAATGCTCCAGGCAAATTGCCGTGCCGCGAGCCACCGAACGCAGCGGATCGTCGTCGACTCGGACTGGAATGCCGAGTTGTTCGTTGAACAACGCATCCAGACCGCGCAGCAACGCCCCGCCTCCGGTAAGCACCAGCCCGGTGTCCGCCAGATCGGAAACCAATTCCGGCATGCATTTTTCGATGGTGCTTTTGACGCAGTTGAGAATCGCATGCAGTGGTTCGCGCAAGGATTCGCGGATCTCCTCGCTGGTCACGATCGATTTTCGAGGCACGCCGCTGATGGTGTCCAAGCCGCTGACTTCCGCAGTCAACTCCTGCTCCAACGGAAACGCGCTGCCGACTTCCTTTTTGAGATGCTCGGCGGTCTGCAAGCCGATGCGAAGCGAGAAATGTTGCTTCATGTATTCGACGACCGCTTCGTCCATTTCGTCGCCGGCAATGCGAATGGATTGGCCGACCACGATGTCGGCGAGACTCAGGATGGCCACTTCGGTCGTACCACCGCCGATGTCGCAAACCATGCTGGCGAGCGGCTCGGATATCGGCAGACCGGCTCCGATGGCGGCGGCTTTGGACTCTTCGATGAGATACACGCGACCGGCACCGGCTCGTTCGGCGCTGTTGAACACGGCTCGCTTTTCGACGGGCGTGATGCCTCCGGGAACCGCGATGATCACGCGAGGCCGAAAGCCGCGACTCTGGCGACTGGCCTTGCGAATGAAGTACCGCAACATGGCCTCGCACAATTCGAAGTCCGTGATGACTCCGTCCTTGAGCGGACGACAGGCATTGATCGAATCCGGAGTCCGCCCCAACATCTGTTTGGCGAGTTTCCCGACGGCGGTGCCCTTTCCGAGAACTCGGCGAGTTCCTTTTTCCAAGGCAACGACCGAGGGTTCATCGAGCAAAATCCCTTCGCCCTGGAGCGCAACCAACGTGTTTGCGGTGCCCAAGTCGATGGCCAAATCGGGGCAGAACCAACGTCGCAGACGATTGAGCATCCGTGCGGATCGTGCGGAGTAGTGGGTGGAAAAGGCGGGATTGCGGGAGCGGCGGAGTTGTAGTTGGGACGCTGATTACCCGCAAGATGGGCTGAAGGACGCGACGGCTTGGTGGGACAGCCGCCAACGCAAAATAGCCCATCCAAAAGTGGACGGGCTATTCGTGTCGCGGACATTATGAATTAGCGGCCGATGAACAACGAGAAGCCTCCGCTGCGGACTTGGATTCCGCCGGGCGACAATTGAACTCCAAACCGATTGTTACTCGATCGATGACTTTGGTGGGACGATCGATTTTGGTGGGACGATCGGTGGTCAATCCGATCGTGGACTGCATCGTGTTGGAGTGAATCGTGCAGACGCGAGTGCTGCCAAGCATTGATGCCGGAGCGGTGGGCGTCGTTGTGAATGATCTGACGATGTGCCGAGCGGTGTTGCAGGGCATCGTGGGTGGCTTCGTGCTGCAGGCCGCGATGGAGACCGTTGTGTTGAAACCGAGTCATGGGGTAGCGGTGGGCTTCCCGGTGGTCCAACTGACGGTGGTAGTCGCGGTGCTCAAGATTATCGTGAACTTGACCGTGAAAACGATCCGAAGCGGACGCGGAAGCGGCAACAACAGAAACCGCGACAACGGCGGTCAGTGCGAGTGCGAAATGTTTCATGGTTCTCTCCTTGAGTGCCTGTGTGAGTCGGTCGTCGTGAACTACCAGACGTAGTTTGCATTGCGTGTGCCATTGGCGAATCCGTCAGATTGATTCGGGCGCAAACCGTTTCACACAAGAACTTTCGGCAGATTCTGCCGACGAAATCCGCGCGGCATTCTGTATTCAATGTGATTTGGGTGCATTCCGTGTGACGACGTCCGAACAAGCTTGCGGGTTACATCGCCCACAAGCCGACATACCAGTTCAAGGTCGTGTTGACGGTCTCGACCTGCTCACAGATTGCAACCAGCGGCCAATAGAACCACTTCAACAGTGGCGAACCGCCGAGGTTGACCGAGTCGTACCAGAACCAATACATCGGCCCGAATGACAAGACATAGACCCCCACGGCGATCAGCACCCAACAGTAGACGTTGAGAATCTTGTCTCGCGTCGCTTTGGCAGATTGCTCCGCCTCGGTTAACCGATGCTCCAAAATGGAATCGCCGGGACGTGGACGGGATGTCGGTTCGGGGGTCATTCACATCCTTTGGCGGAACTTCGGCTGGTCTCGAATCACGGGGCTTGGACGGCGGCGAACGATTCTAACGGGGTGGTACAACGACGACAAAAGCGACTGCGGCACTCGCCCATCGGTTCTATTGGGAATCCAGTGACTCTATCCTGCCATGCACTCTCGTTCCCCGCTGAAAGAGACTTCATGAACATCGATGCCCATCAACATTTCTGGCAGGTCGAGCAACCGGCCCCTTTTGACTATGCGTGGCTGAACAAGTCCGAGATGGAGCCGATTCGCCGCAGTTTCTTGCCCGAGGATTTGTTGCCGCATTTGAAATCCGTCGGAATCGAGCAGTCCATTTTCGTGCAGACGCAACACACGCTCGAAGAGAACCGCTGGGTGTTGCAGCTTGCCGATCAACACGCCTTCATCGCTGGGGTCGTGGGCTGGGTCGATCTTGCCAACGAAGCCTGCGAAGACCAGTTGCTGGAATTCAATCAGCATCCAAAGTTCGTCGGCGTGCGGCACGTGACCCAAGACGAACCGGACGATGACTTCATCATTCGCCCAGCCGTGCTGCGCGGATTGAAAGCACTTGAGAAACATGGCGTGCCGTTCGATCTACTGTTCTATGTGAAGCATTTGAAGCACGCGACGACCGTGGCTCGACATGTCCCGGAACTGCCGCTGCTCATCGACCACTTGGCCAAGCCGCGCATCAAGGATCGCGCGATGGCTGATTGGGTCGACAATTTCCGAGCCGCCGCGAAGTTGCCGAACGTGTACTGCAAGCTGTCTGGCCTGGTCACCGAAGCGGATTGGACAACGTGGTCGGCGAGCGATCTCCAGCCGTACATTCAAATCGCCCTCGACGAATTCGGACCCGCGCGCTGCATGTACGGGTCGGACTGGCCGGTATGTAAACTCGCCGGTTCGTACGAACAAGTACACGGGGCACTGGTTGAATGTGTGAAATCGCTGTCCGACTCCGAGCAAGACCGCATCTTCAGCGGGACGGCGCGCGAATTCTATCGCTTGGAATCGTGAGCGCTATTCGAACGGCACGGTCTTTTGCACGCCTGCATCAGTTATGATCGGGGAATTCGCCCCTTCCATGCCTACCAGTCGAGATTGGTTTTATGATTGAATCATCGACATCGGCTCGCATTCAACCTCCGGATCCCTATCGTGTCTCGCGACGCGACTTGTTGCGGACCGGATGCCTTGGCGCGATCGGCCTCACGCTTCCCGAATTGCTGGCAACCGAGAATCCGAGTGCTCGGCCGAAGTCCTGCGTGTTCATCCATCAATATGGCGGACTGAGCCAACTTGATTCGTGGGACTTGAAGCCGAATGCTCCCGACACGATTCGCGGGCCGTATTCTCCGATCGCGACGGCCACTCCCGGCTTTCAAGTCGGCGAATTGATGCCGCAGTTGGCTCGCGCGTCCGATCGGTACGCCGTGATCCGTTCGATGACGCATACCGTCCCTGTCCACGATGTCGCGAACCGCATGCTGCTCGCCGGTCGTGCGATGCCGCTGGCCGACGCGCCGGCGTTTGGGTCGATCGTGACGAAACTTCGTCCGGTCACCGAAAACGTGCCGCCCTATGTGTGGCTGCAGAAATTTGGTGGTGGAGCCGCGCCTCCCGAACCGTCGTATCTCACCGGCGGTTTTCTGGGACTGCCGTACGCACCGCTCGTCATCGGACACGGCCATGACGACAACCCCGCGACCGCGGGCTTTCGCGTAAAGGCCTTCGATACAGCAGAGAATGTCAGTCTCGAACGCCTGGAGTCACGATGGCGACTGTTGCGTGAAACCGCCCGACAATCCGTACCTGCCGGTTCCGTCGTTTCGCGAGACTCAATGCAATCGTTTCAACAGCGCGCGTTCGAGTTACTGCATGGTTCCCACGCGAGACAGGCATTCGACACTACGCAGGAACCAGCATCGATGCGTGACCGATACGGGCGCAATCCTTTGGGGCAAAACTTGTTGTTGGCTAGGCGTTTGGTCGAGGCGGGTGTGCGGTTGACGAGTGTCGTGGCGTGGACCGGGCTGGCTCCGGGAGAAAAGTTCAACAGCGTCGAAACCTGGGACATGCACGGCAACGCGGGCATCAGCATTTTCGAGAACGGTTGGAATGGACTTGGTTGGGCGCTGCCTCGCGCTGACCAAGCGGTGGCGGCCCTGATCGAGGACTTGCAAGATCGCGGGCTGTTGGATTCCACGCTGGTCGTGTTGATCGGCGAATTCGGACGGACGCCACGAATCAGCAAAGGCGCGAAAGCGATCGGTCGAGATCATTGGCCGCACTGTTATTCGGCAATGCTGGCCGGTGCGGGGATTCGCGGCGGAACGGTCTTGGGAGCATCGGACAAACAATCGGCCTATGTGAAAGACCGCCCCGTGTCGTTGGAAGATTTCACGGCGACACTCTTCGATGCTCTGGACATCGATCCGGGGACCCGCATGAGCCCGGATGGATTCACTCGGCCGGCGAGCATCGGGACGCCGGTTGCCGATCTGTTCGGTTGAAGTGGCGACCGTACACTTGAGCCGTTCAACACGCGAATCATCCGGGATCTCAACGATGCAGGAAGCTTGGCCAAATCCGGTTTGCCAAACGTAGGACAGCCATGATGAAGAGCCCATTTCCCGGCATGGCCCTAGGGTGTTGAAAACTTGGCCATGACGCGAGTTCTTGATTGCGCGGGTTTTCTGCGGACCAATAGCGTCGTTCTGCGCCAGTGTCTTGCGTAAGTGACTTCTCAATAAATGTGTGGTTACGGGATCGCCAGGGCGGACGGATGGCGCAGATTGCAATGCAATTATTT
>JAQBZS010000143.1 GCA_027622115.1 Planctomycetota bacterium
CACCTTCGTCCTGTCCGCGTCCGATCGGCTGGCCGTTCTCGCCTTCACCTTGGCCGACGCCACCGGAGCCTTTTTGTCCGTGCTGAAAATGGGGGATCTCCAGGTTCGGGACCGGCACGCTGACAATTTCGCGGCCACGGCGAGCAATCATCTCGCCATGTGTGACATATTTCCGCAGATTCGAGCGGACTTTGCCACGCACGATTTCCTGGAATCGTTTTAGGTCGCGTTCAATGCTGCGAGACATGCTGGTGTCGCCTCGTATATCAAGAACGCCGGAGGCCCGATCAGCCCCCGGCGATTTGTCTTAGAAAGTCGGCGAAGGTTACTCGGACTTTGCATCACCGCGAGCGAAGATACTCGCCACGTATTGCAACACGTCCGTGGCGGATTCGTCGTTGTACCCGTGGTTGCGAATCAATCGAGCCTTGACGATGTCGATCTTTTCTTGCGTGTCCGCATCAACCACGTTCGACACAAGGCTCGTCAGCTTGATCGTGTCCTTTTGGTCTTCGAATAGCTTAAGTTCCAAAGCCTTTTGGAGCCGTTCATTGGTCTTGTAACTGAACGTTTTGCCGTCCAACGACAAGGCACCAATGTAATTCATGATTTCCCGACGAAAATCATCCATGCGGCTTTCCGGGATATCGATCCGTTCTTCGATCGACCTCATCAATCGCTCATCGGGCTGCTCGTCTTCACCGGTGAACTTATTCTTCACGCGTTCCCTTTGCGTGTAGGATTTGACGTTGTCGATGTAATTGGAGCACAGTCTATCCAAGGCTTCCTCGTCGGCCGCAATGGCTCGTTGAACTTCGTTTTTCACAAGGTCCGTATACTCTTCCTTCACCACGGAGAGTAGCTGCAAATAGTGATCTCGCACTTCTTCGTGCTGAATCAACGAATGGTGCTTGAGTCCAGACTCAAGTTCCTTCATCACCATGAATGGATTGAGGCACGTCGAGTCCGGATTGACTACGAGTGCGTTCGAGATCTTGTCTTGAACGTAACGGGGCGAGATCCCCGTCATGCCTTCCGTCTTGGCTTCCTTGCGTAACTGCTTGACATTGTCCGCAGTAAACCCAGGCAAGGTCTTTCCGTTATACAACTTCAGTTTTTGCAGCAGCGTCAGGCCGGCGTTCTTCGGTTCTTCCAACCGCGTCAACACCGCCCACATCGCCGCGACTTCCAGCGTGTGAGGAGCGATGTGCTTATTGCGCACTCGCCGCGAGTTGTAGTCTTTTTCATAAATCTTGAGTTCTTCCGAGAGCTTTGTGACATAGGGCACGTCGATTTTGACGGTCCGGTCGCGTAACGCCTCCATGAACTCGTTCGATTGCAACTTGCGATATTCCGGCTCATTCGTGTGGCCGAGAATGACCGTGTCGATATCCGTTTGAGCAAACTTCTTGGGCTTGATCTTGTGCTCTTGGGAAGCGCCCAACAAATCGTAAAGAAATGCGACATCCAGTTTTAGGACTTCGATAAATTCGATGATGCCTCGGTTGGCAACATTGAACTCGCCATCGAAGTTGAATGCGCGTGGATCGCTTTCGGTGCCATACTCGGCGATCTTGCGATAGTTGATGTCACCGGTCAGTTCGGTGGAATCCTGGTTCTTTTCGTCTTTCGGTTGGAACGTGCCGATGCCAATCCGGTCCTGCTCGGACAACAGAATTCGCCGGACAGTGACATCCTTGACGACCTTGGTCCAATCGCCATTGTGCTTTTCCATGCGTTCGCGAAACATGTAGCGGCACAGGGGATTCAGGTCGCCGACGATGGAGACGACATGGGGATCGTCCGCGTCTCGTCCTTCATTCAAGTAGGCACAAACCGCCTCGCGTTCGCCGACGGGGACGAGTTTCAGCGGCTCGTCATTCATCGGAGACCACACGATGGACCCGTCCTCCTCCTTCCATCCATACGAGTAGATCGCGGCTTCATCCCGACGGCTGTAGCGTTCGAGACCTCGTTTGAGCAGTCGTGCGATCGTGCTCTTGGAACTGCCCACCGGGCCGTGGAGTAGCAAGACTCGGCGTTCACTTCCATAGCCGAGGGCCGCGCTGCGAAACACATTGACCAACGCCATCAACGGTTCCGTTAGGCCGAAAATCGCGTCCTGACCGTCGCATTCCGGATCGTCAAAGAATTTGTAACGAATCAACCCGTCTTCGCCACCCTCCAACTTGTAGGTGCCGTATGACAGAATCATGTCATACAACCGTTGGAAAGCGGATCGCGTGATTTCGGGCGTTCTACGGACAAGGTCGAGGTATTCGGGAAACGAACCCTGCCAGTGCTCTTGTAGATACGTGTCCGGAGACTGTTTACGTGAAATCTGATCGAGTAATGTTGCACCACTCATCACAACGCTCCTTACACCATCAACGAAAGGTGGCGTTTGGCCATGTGCTTTACCGGGGTGATTTGTGCGCGGGCACGAGCCCATAATCACACGCGGATAAACGCATAGCATGAGTTAAACGGATTGGGGTATGGCGCGGTCGCCATGCTGAGATGCGAGTGTAGGCCATCATCTCAGACGACGATTGTCGTGGGGCTGGTCAAGCTACCAATTCCGCTGGCGCACAATGCCGCGCACACGACCGAGCGTGCGGAAAAGGAATCCCCGTAGCAAATTGGGGAGAGCATGACCTTCCCTGGTCGATCAACTTGTCAATAAGCAGCAAGTGGTAAAGAGAATCACCAGTCGGGGAATTCAATCCCTACTTTTCGGCGTCCAAGCCAAAAGTCAACTGCGATTATCGGCGAGCCTTGCAAGCTTGTGCAATATCAATATCGGACACCGGTTCGAAGCCGCCAAATTGATTGATGATTCTGCGTGGATTGTTCCTCGTCACGCCTTTCGGTCAAATCCCCGGATTGAAGCTGTCTTCGTTTGCCAGGAAAGGACCGAAATGGGGTTTGATGTTTATGGAATGGGAAACGCGCTGGTGGACATCCAATGTCGCGTTTCCGATGCAAAGCTGACCGAACTGGCCTTCGACAAGGGAATCATGACGCTGGTCGATGAAGCGACACAGCGTGACGTGCTGGCAAAGTTGTCCGGCGAAACCGTCAATCGCTGTGCGGGCGGTTCGGCGGCGAACACGCTGATCGGTGTGTCCGAGTTTGGCGGTTCGGCCGCGTATGCCGGGAAAGTTTCCGAGGACGAAATCGGCGAGTTCTTTCTGGCCGACATGCACCGCATCGGCGTGAGCATGACCGGCCGGCAAGTCAGCGGACACACCGGCACGTGCGTCGTGCTGATTACCGAAGACGCGCAACGCACGATGCTGACGAATCTCGCCGTTTCCGCCGACTTGGGGCCGGAAGACGTCGATGAGACGACGCTCAAGGATTCGAAATACGTGTACGTTGAAGGCTACTTGTTTTCGGGGGATCGCACTCGCGAAGCCGCGTTTCGGGCGATCGAACTGGCGCGCGAGCACGGCGTCAAGATTGCATTCACGGTGTCGGACCCGTTCCTCGTCAATCTGTATCGAGACCAATTGTGGGACTTGATCAAGAGTGTGGACTTGCTCTTCTGCAATGAAGAGGAAGCTCGCAGCCTGACGCAGCTTGACGACCCCGATGCATGTGCAAGGAAAATCCACGAACATGTCGCCAACGTGGCGGTCACGCTGGGGGCGAACGGTTCGATCTTGATGCACGAGAACGAGATCATTCGCATCCCCGGAATTCCCGCGCACGCGATCGACACAACTGGAGCGGGCGACATGTATGCTGCCGGGATTCTCTACGGCATCACCAACGGCTTGAGTTGGGAACAGGCTGGGCGAATTGCTTCGCATGCCAGCGCGCGGATTGTGGCCCAACTCGGCGCACGATTGGCCAATAAGTTCACGGCCGATGAAGTCGCTGAATTGGCGGGGTGACGGAAAGGCTCCGACTTCACCGACGGAGATGATGCGATCGAATTTCCATCCGATGCGATTCGCGGCCAGATGTTCGAGAAACTCGCGTTCGCCATTCGAAAGAGCCCCCAGTTGATACCGCCCCCCCAATCGCTCTAGCGCAGGCAATACATCGTCGAACGCGGACAACTGTTGCCACGCTTGCATCAATTCATCCACGTCGTGTGACGACGCCTCAACGCCCAACAGTTGCAACGTGTAAACGCAGGCTCGACGAGCCACGGTCAGGTAGCCACCGTGTTCGATGCGCTGCCGGTACCGCCATTGCTTCCAAACATCGTCCGCCGAAACGTCTGATCCTTGGCCCTTCAGAAACTCGCTGATGAATGGTTTCAGACTTCCGCCGAGATCCAAGACCGTTCCAAATAGGTCGAAGGTCAGGGCCTTCACGCCTTCAAGAGGTTGCATCTTGATTCTCCGAAAACTGACTTCGCGAAGAGTGACTTCACAGGGGGCGGCGCGTCGGATAGCTTCAACCGTTGTCGATCGATTTGCGGATCATTGACATTCGCAGTCACTTTTGATCGGCAGTTTCGTGGATGGATCGCCCAAGTGAAATGGCTCAACCCATATTTCGCTGCCCCCATTCATATCGCAATCACTCGGAGAACGTCTTATGGATTCCGTTCCTGACGGGCTGAAGAAACTCCATCTTTTGCTCCTCGAAAGTCACGAGACGCTGCAAAAGTTGGAACGAGGACCCAAGCTCATCGAGGGCCGCCAGAAAAAGACTGCCGCCAAAGCTCAAGAAATCAGCAAACAAAAAGAGGCCCTAATTCAATTTCGGAAGGCGGCCGACCAAAGAAATCTGCAATTGAAGACGAACGAAGCACGCATTACGGAACTCAAGGGCAAGCTCAACGCTGCGGCTTCCAATCGCGAATACGACATCATCCGCTCGCAAATCGACGCGGACGAAATGGCAAACAGCGTTCTCGAAGACGAAATCCTGGAATCGCTGGAAAAGGTCGATTCTGCTCAGAGTCGCGTGGCGGAATTGGAAGTGGCCTACGAAGCGGCGCTGAAGGATGAAAAGACAATCGCCGCCACGATCGAAGCGGAAAAACCGCAACTCGAAGTGGATGCGGCTCGGCACTTGGACGTGATCAAGGAAGCTGAAAAAGTCATTCCGGGGAAACTCGGCGAGACCTATAAACGGCTCGTCAAGCAACACGGCGCCGGAGCCTTGGCACCGCTCGAACAGAACGCGTGCGGCGCGTGCTTTGCGACGCTCTCGCGGCAAGAACTCGTGCGAATGAACGTCGGCGATACGATGATTTGCCGACAATGCAATCGCATCATGTACAAGAGCGAGTAACCGGCGAGATCACTCGTCGAACTCGTCCTCTTCGTGCAACTGTTCCAGCAATTCTTCCGGATCGGCGTCTTCGACAATCGCGTACCGACCGTCCATCCAGCGATGCAGGTCGATTTGCTGACATCGCTCGCTGCAAAACGGAAACGTCCTCAAAGTCTTGGCGGCGTCAATCGGCAATACGTTGTTGCAAATGCCGCAGGTTGTGGCTCGTACCATGATCACGTCTCGCGATTCTCCGATCCGGGATTGAATTTGTGGAATGTTTAATGCCCGTCGGTCAATCCAGTCCCTTGATGGGATTCGGTTCCGGCGGCAGTGTTGGGCCACGTGCTGGAGCCGGCGGCAGTTTTGGGCCATCCGCTGGAACTGGCGGCAGGTCTTCACCGGAGTCGAACAACAACGATCTCAATGTCTCGCCCGAACCTTCGGGTAATCTCAGCTTGGCCTCAAATCGCTTTCCGTCAGCGAGAAATGTTGCGCTGTTGAGCACTGCGAGCGCCATGTCGATGGCCTTCTTCGCGAATTCGTTGCCCGACAAGCCGGTCGCCAGCGGACCCAGAATCTGCGGGGCGGCATCCTTCATCTCTGCAACTTGTGCCTCGGCGATCTGTTTGAGTTGCGGCGGCAATTCCGTGCCGGTGGCGTTGACCACGGCGCTGATCGCCAATTCCTTGTCCAATCCGCCCTGCACGGTGATGTCGTCAATTGCGGTCAAAATCGATTTGATCTCGGGTAGAATCGGCACGATATCAACCAAAGCAGCGGCTTGTTCGCGGCGGATGGTCAGCGTGATCGGGCCGTCGAGATTCAGGGTTCTCAACTGCTTGGCGATCGGTGAGTTGCCTTTGGCCGCCAGAATCTTCTCGATGCCGTTGACTTCCGCAAACACGATCGTCGTCGAATTGATCAGTGAATAGGCCAGTTCATCGTTTGAGAAATACTTTCGCCCGTTGAATTCATGAGCCTCATCATCAACACCGAGGCTTTCGATCGACACCGCTTTAGTCAGGACTAAGACCGCTCCGCCCGTAATCGCGAGATGTTCTTCGGCGTCGTCCAGATCCTTTGGAGCATTGTCGACCTTGGGGTCATCTTGGCATCCGGGTGAATCGAGCCCACCGGGAAGTTCCGGCAACTTCGGTACATCCAGCCGACGAGGTTTGGATTCGAGTATGTTGGCACCGGGCCATGCCATGACCACCACGGCTCCGATCGTATCGGGATCGATGCCGGTCGACGTTTTGAAGTTGGCCTTCTCCGCATCCAAGAAACCGGGAACCGAAACGAGTCCTGCCTTGACGAATTCCGAGCCAAGAATCTGCTGCGGCCGAATGACGACGGCCGCGAAGGAATCGTCCGTGATCAGGTCGAAGGCGTGGTCGATGTTGACCGTCTCGATCGATGTCGGAGCCGGGGGAACGGGATTGCCGCCGGTGGATAATGCCGTCTTGTCGCTCGTCTTCGTCGTGATGGACTCGCCGGCCGACTTCGATTCCGACGTGTCGACCGAGTCCGTCGCCGTCTTGCTGCCGCAGCCCAAGTTGAACGCTAGTGTTGCGATGACCAACAGGCCGAATGCTGACAAAGCGAATCCGTGAATCCAGCCGCGTGTGGCGGGAAGTGTGCCGGAAGTGTGCATGCCTGTCTCCGAATATCGAACAACTTGGGTCGGAATCAAATCTCAAGGCGGCAATCTATCGCCACATGCCAACCCGGACGACTGTTCTCGCGTGCGAATTCACAACTTCAGCGACGGCGGGTCTCGATCGACGGCCCGTCCGCACGGCCTTTGGTCCAAGATTGCAGTGCTTTGAGCATGCGTTTTCCACGCAAAAAGTACAAATCGTCGATTTGATCGAAGTGTGCTTGAAATGCCGCTTGGGCTTGAGTCTGCCAGCCATCGAAGGGAGCAACCCACTTTTGTGCCGTGAAGACGGTCACCAGCGCCATGGCGATCTCTTGATGTCCGCGGAATGACGGATGAACGTGGTCGACCAAGAGAAAGTCTCCCAGCATGTTTCCGGGAGCTTGCGACTCCAACAACGCATGCGCATCGAGCAACGGCACGTCCAATTCACGTGCGGTCTCGACGATCGACTCGAACATCGGTGACAGAATTCGCAGCGGGCAGATATCGGTGTCCCTCGCACGCACAAACGAATCCCGCGCTTCGTGAACGCGACCCAGCGACTCAAGGCACAGACCGATTTCGTAATGCGTTAGCGCGAATTCGTCATCAAGATTGTTGGCCGCTTGAAACGATTCGATGGCGGCTGCCGGATCGCCCCGCATCCGTGATCTCGCCGTGGCCATGCGAGCATCCCATGGCTCGTCATCCGCAGCTGTCCAGCCCTCGCGATGGGCGGACTTGAACGGCGGACAGTCCGCGAGATTCGACGGGGGAGCAATCAGCACGATGGGTACGTTCGCCGCGCGGCACAGGCGAATCATGCGGCGCACGTTGAACGCGAAATGTTCAATCACGCCGCGTCGCCAAACGTCGTCTCGCCCATACGCGGACAGCCCATCGCGATAATCCAACAGCGCGTCGACTTCGCCTTTGAGCGTTTGGCGAGTTTTCGTCTCATGTTCCTCCGCTGCGGTTCCGGTTGATCGCGAGACCCACTGACGCAACGCGTTGAAACTTCGCAAGCGGCTCAAGACCGCATCCGGCTTCGCTAGCCACTTCGCGCGGGCTTTGACGTCCGCATAAGTGCGATCTTCCAGGAATTCGTTGTGGCCCGTGCAGAGGACGATGACGTCCGGGTGATGATTCAGGCACTCCTGCAGAATCGGAACCAGCCGATAGCTCGCGTACGAAATCCCTCCGCAATTGACGACGTCCCATTCGTGCTGTTTGTCGGCTTGATCCAACGCCAATCGCAGCCAAGTCGTGAACGAGGTCTCCTTCGAATACGGTCGCCCCTGGACCGTTGAACCGCCGAGGCAAAAGACGCGTCGCGTGTCGGGGCCTTTCCGAGCCGGAAACGAATCAGTCGCAAAGAACGGGCGGCGAGGCTTGGCGATCTCGTATCTGTCGCCAGTCTCGCTGAGCTGAAACAGTGGCGACGTGCTGAATCCGACGTACGGGTCATCGTCGATTGGACTTTCGCCCCAGTGAAAGACCAAGCACATCAACTCGACCAATCCGAAGACCGACAGTCCCAACGCGATTGCCGCACACCGAAACCACCATCGCCGTCGCGGCGATCGAAGCATGCGGTTTGGTGCATTCACGGCGACCTCCACGCGTGATCGACAATTCCGTTCAACGCGGCGGGAACTCCGGTTGTTCGGAGTCATCCTCGTTGTCGATCGAATCCGCTTCATCAACTCGAAAACTGATTTCCTCACCATCGGTGTCGATCACCGTGACAACGTAATCACCAACTTGAAAGCAATCGCCAACATTCAGTTCGAGTTCCGTTTCATGCACGTCCACTTTCGATCTCCCTTGTTTCCGGCTACTGACCCCAGCCGGCATCCGTTGACGTGAATTCGATCCTTCACTTGAGGGCGGGAATATATCAGCCCAAATCAAACGCGCTAAGTTTCGATGGACGACGCGTCGAACAGAAAAGTCAATCCCGATTTGTTCTCGACAGCAATCGCCGCGAAGGCCGATTGCTCGAAGCGCTTCGTTCGAGTTTGTCACATTCCGGGGTCAGGCTTACTTCTTTCAGATTTGCGGGCGGTGGACTTGGGCTTCATCAAGAACGTCAATCCGCCAAATCTGAAAGCCGTAAGCCTGACCCCCAAGTCCTCAGTTCGCGTGTTTCTTGAGAGGAATTCAATTCGTCGACATCACCGGAAAACGGGAACCGCTCGGTCGTCACCCTCTTGAATTTTTGGCGATGTCGTTGAGTCAGCGTCGCGATCCGATTGATGTTGACGACTTTGCGCACTCGCCCTATTTTACCTATCGTACGAATCAGTCCACGTGGATCGATTAGTCGGCCGGGCTCGCGGTTCGGCTGGATTCACGCAAGCCTGTCGGCATGAGCGGCTCGCGGCATGTGACGTCAACAATCTGCGGCCCAAACCGGGAGCGCCACTTCATGACAATTCGATTCTACTTATTGCTCTCGTTCTCGGTCTGCGGTTGGAACGCAACGGCTGAGGCTGCGGACCGCTTCGTGGTTTCGCCGAAGGTCGGTGCTCCCGCCGGAAACCTGTCACCGGTGCTGTTGATCATCCGCAGCGGCGGTGGCACGTACGTTGGCGAAACGGAAAATGGACAGCCCGTGTTCGAGTTGGCTGCGGAATCCGAGTTGCTCACGAGAGGGGTGCGATTCAACGTTCCTTTTGAAGTGACACCGCTCGGCAACCGCCGCGTCGTTGAGATGCGCGAACTGCTGGTCAGTTGGACGCCTGGGAAACGACCGACGCCGGCGGAATTGGAAGAAGTGGGATTTCGTGTCGTGAAGACTCATGACCGCGGCACGTTTTTTGTGGTACAGCCAACGCGGCCCATTCCGCTCAGTCAAGAAAGCATCAGACGGCTATCGATCCTCAAGAAAGTCGAGCATGCGGAATTCAACCATCGGATGAAGGTGATCCCCCTGCCCGCCGCAGAACCGTTCGCGGCGCCGGGGGCACTCGGGGCGCCGCCGGTCAACGATCCACTTTATCCAAGACTGTGGGGCCTGAAGCGAATTGATGTCGAACCGGCGTGGGCTAACTTGGACCGCACTCCACCGCGAGTTGCCGATTCACTGTTCAATGCCGACTCGGAGATTATCGTCGCGGTGATCGATTCCGGCGTGGATTATCGGCACGCCGATTTGATGCAAAACATGTGGGTCAACAAGGGCGAGATTCCCGGCAACGGTATCGACGACGACAACAACGGCGTCATCGACGACATCCACGGAGCCTCGTTTATCGGCGCGACACCCAGCGGCGACCCGATGGATGAAAACGGACACGGCACGCATTGCGCCGGCACGATCGGAGCCGTGGGAAATAACGCGTTCGGACTTGTCGGCGTCAACCGGCGGATCAAGATCATGGCCCTGAAGTTCTTGGACTCGAACGGCGGCGGCACGACAGCGGATGCGATCCAGTGCATCCATTACGCCATCGACAATGGGGCCACGATCCTGAGCAATAGCTGGGGCGGCGGCGGAGCGACTCGCGAGATGCTCGAAGCCATCCAAGAAACGCGCCGCAGCCGATTGATCTTCGTCGCGGCCGCAGGCAACGCAACCAACAACAATGATGCCAATCCGTCGTATCCGGCCAGCTATCCCGAAGCCAATATCGTCTCCGTGGCGGCGATCGCCGAAGACGGATCACTCGCGTCATTCAGCAACTACGGCGCAACGAGCGTCGATATCGCGGCACCCGGCGTCAACATTCTCAGCACGTATCCTCGCGACAACTTCAAATCGCTCAATGGGACGTCGATGGCCACGCCTCATGTGGCCGGAGCCATCGCCTTGCTGTGGAAGCACCCGAGACACCGAGACCTGCATTGGCAAGAGGTGCTCAAGAGAATCTACTCGAATGCGAACACGTCGCCGACTTTGGAGGGAAAAGTCGCGGGTGGCCGAGTCTTGAACATCGGATTCCTGGGCCAGACACCGAATCCCGACCCGCCAACGACCCCCGTACCGGATCCGCCGGACCCAACTCCTAGACCGGATCCGAATCCC